>JBKEBE010000131.1:0-3990 GCA_047973025.1 Paludibacteraceae bacterium | reverse complement strand
ATTATTCAAATAATTACACTCACACGGACGTTTTCTTTGTTAAAGGTGTAAAGTTGAAAACAGTTTATCACGGTATGCAACTCAAAGTTATCGAAGATATTAAACAAAATATACAAGAAGACAAAATTATGGTTTGGTGTAGTGATGGAAACTCGTTTAGATCTGAAAATGCCGCGTGGTACAATAACAATGATACATTGTACTTGTTGATTACAAAGACGGATTTGGAAGGTAATGATCCGGGAGACTCAAATAATATCCCCAATAATTTAGAAAAATCCGGCGATTATATGCCGGTGCATTGTGCTTATTCCATACTAAAGTATTCCAATGGCTTCTTAACCGGTAAAATAACATCCATACAGCAGGATACAACCATTTCCGTATTGGATTTTTTTAACCAACTATAGGTAGGTTTTAATCTGACTGATTCAGAGAGAGCAATATTAAATCTCACAAATTAGTGTAAGCGTAGCATTATATTACCACGATATAAGTGCCAGTAAAGGTATATTGAGATGGATTTTATCTTTTTTCGTGAGAATAATAGATAAGTGCGTAAATGTTTAATCCGTAAATTTACAAAACTATGAGACTATTATATTTAACCACCATAATGGTAGTTGCTTGTGGTGTTTTAAATGCTCAAGTCAAATTGAGTGTTTCTCAGAAGAAACTTTCAAATTCAGAGATAAACTTGCTAAATAAACATTTCAAGAAATACAAAACAATTACAATTGACAAAAAAGAAGTGTTAGACAGCCTTAAAAATTATGGGAAATGTCGTTTTCAACTAACAATTGATAAAGAAAATGATTGGTCGGTTAATCTTAGACTAAATGATATGCGTACTCTTGATTTTAAGGCATCTTATATTTCAGATTCCGAAACCTTTAATTATGCGTCTTATGTTCCCAACACGTACAAAGGAGAAACTTTGGATAACAAAATCGCCCGTTTTACAATAGATGACGATGAATTTTGGGGTATAATTACAAACCATGAAAAACAGGTGGTAATCAGACAAATGAAGGATTATACTAAAAATTCAAAAGACGAAAGTTTGATTATATATGAAAGATCGGACGTAATACTAACCAACGATAATTCCGATGTGGTTACAGATATTCTTTACGCGCCGATAGAAAATACATCTACAAGCACTTTCAAAGCCGCATTATGCGAATATTATTTGCAAATCGCGACTGAGGCTGATTTTGAATTTTATCAAGCTATGGGTAATAACTTAGCTAATACATATAGCTATATTTTCTCAGTATTGAATTTAATCGAGGGAGTTTATGAAGCAACGTTTAACCTAAAATTCGTCGTTACTTTTCAGAATGTGTGGACTACTTCAAACGATCCTTACACAAGTACCACAAGCGCTAGCGCGTTGCTAAACGAATTTAGAAAAGAATGGAATGTAAATAGAACCGGTATAACAAGGGATATTGCACATCTGTTTACAGGGAGAGATTATTCCGGGTGGGGAATTGCATGGAAAGGGCACATAGGGTCAAGTTATGCTTATTCGTCAAGTGAGTTAAGAGCAGAAATGTTCGAGACGACAGCACATGAAGTCGGACACAATTTAAATGCAAATGATGTAAATTTATTGAGTCCTATACCCGCTGATTGTCTTTGTGGTGCACAAACAGCATCTGTCATGTGTCAGGGATTAAAAGCCAATAATTTGTGGTTTTGTCAGACTTCAATTAATGAAATTAGTCCATTTCTTACAAATAATAGTGCCAAGCTGACAGGAAATTTTCAAGATTATCTCACGTTGTCCGGTTCTAAAACAGGATTTAACGAATACAGGGCAAGTGAAAAAATAACATCAACGCAAGTTATTGAAAATGGTTTGACTGTTTATAAAACAAAAGAAGTTGTATTAAATGAAAATTTTGAAGTGAAAACAGAAGCAGAATTCCACGTAATAGCTGACGATAATGGATGTGAGTAAATTTACGGTTGGCAATAAATGGACAATCAGCTGATCGATACCAAACAAATGCGATTAGTATCCAAAATATCAATCCAATAAAAAAATCCCAACACATTGAGTGTTGGGATTTGATTTATACTAATTTTTTGATTTTAGAAAGTTGAAAAAATACAATTTTCGACCTTAAAAAATTACTTCTTCATTTCCTTCGCCCAGCTATCTTTCAAAGAAACAGTTCGATTAAACACCAATTTTTCCGATGTACTATCCGGATCGACATTGAAATAGCCAATACGCTGAAATTGGAGATGATAAAACGGTTTTACGCCTTTCAAATAATCTTCAACATAGCAATTTGTACGCACTTCCAATGAACCGGGATTAATCAAATCGCGAAAGTCGCGCTCATCACCCGAAGGATTTTCCACATCAAAAAGTCGGTCGTACAACCGTACTTCCGCAGGCAGACTATGAGCTAACGACACCCAATGAAGGGTTCCTTTCACTTTCCGGTTGGCATCGGGCATCCCGCTTTTGGTTTCCGGGTCGTACTCGCAGTAAACTTCTGTAACTTTACCGGTTTCATCTTTTTTGCAACCGGTACACTTAACGATGTAGGCAGATTTAAGGCGAACCTCCTGTCCCGGTGTCATTCGGAAGAATTTCTTCGGAGCGTCTTCCATAAAATCACTTTGCTCCATCCAAAGCTCACGACTGAAAGCAATCTGATGGGAGCCGGATTTTTCGTCTTCCGGATTATTGATAGCGGTCATCATTTCCACTTTATCTTCCGGATAGTTGGTTATAACAAGCTTAATAGGGTCTAAAACCGCGCTCACGCGAGTTGCCGTTTTGTTCAATTCTTCGCGAACAGTATGTTCCAGCAGTCCGATGTCAATGGTTCCTTCTACTTTGGTAAAACCGATTTTATCAATAAAATTATGTATGCTCGCAGGAGTATAACCTCGACGACGCAATCCGCTCAACGTAGGCATACGCGGATCGTCCCAGCCGCGAACCAGACCTTCTTGCACCAATTGAAGCATTTTACGCTTGCTCATAACGGTGTAAGTGATATTCAGACGGTTAAACTCAATCTGTCTGGGTCGGTAATCGCTGTCTTTGAACCGGTCGATAAACCAATCATATAGCGGACGATGCACTTCAAATTCGAGTGTACAAATGGAATGGGTAACTCCTTCAAAATAATCGGATTGACCGTGTGCGAAGTCGTACATCGGATATACTTTCCACGTATCGCCCGTGCGGTGGTGCGGATGGGTAGTAATGATTCGGTAAAGTATCGGGTCACGAAAGTGCATATTGGGCGAAGCCATATCAATTTTAGCACGCAATACCATTTTACCATCCTGGATTTCGCCATCGGACATTTTTTGAAACAACTCCAGACTCTCTTCTATGGGACGATTACGATAAGGGCTTTCGACACCAGGAACTGTTGGCGTACCTTTCTGTTTCGCGATTTCTTCCGAAGTTTGCTCATCCACATACGCTTTGCCGTCTTGGATAAATTTTACCGCCAAATCCCACAACTGCCGGAAATAATCGGACGCGTAATAGACGTTTTTCCAATCGAATCCGAGCCATTTGATATCGTCCATAATCGCGTCAACGTACTCTACATCTTCTTTTACCGGATTTGTATCGTCAAAACGCAGATTGCAGATTCCCTTGTAATTCTTGGCAATCCCAAAATCCATACAAATGGCTTTGGCATGTCCGATGTGCAGATATCCGTTAGGTTCCGGCGGAAAACGGGTTTGTATTCGTCCGTCATTCTTGCCTTTTGCCAAATCATCTTCTACGATTTGTTCGATAAAATTTAGATTTTTCTTTTCCATGAATATTACCCAAAAACTGCCCGACAGGGAGATTGATACAGTTAAATAAAAATAGAACCAAATTTGATTGATCTAAAAAAAAGCTCTGACTGGAAAACAGGTTGGCTTAGTCAAAATATCCTTTGATAATTCCCCGGGGCGAATCTTTTATGAAAAGAATGATTTCGTCTCGCTCTT
>JBKEBE010000065.1:0-5681 GCA_047973025.1 Paludibacteraceae bacterium | reverse complement strand
GAGCTCTCAAATTCTCCCGCAATTGTTAAATATTCTGCCAAGACTGCCCGTCAGGCAGTAATAGCAGATGGCGACATTATCCGAAACGATATTTTGCATGTAGGCGATTCCGTCAAGACACTTCCGCTCGGTTATGATCCATACACACGTCAACAATTTGGCAATAACGCGTTGATAACGAACATAATTCTTTATCTGACCGACAATGATGGATGGATGGATTTACGTTCACGTACCATCCCACTAAGGCTGTTAAATAAAAATAAAGTTACTACGGATGGACTCAAATTGCAATTCGTTACTATTTTGCTTCCTTTGATGTGTCTATTGATTTTCGGTATTTTGTACCGATGGAGGCGAAAAAAGAAATATGGGTAATCTAAAAGAATTAATTTAATATTTTCAAATCAGAACATGTAATCCATGCATTAAAAATGAGATTCTTTTACACTACTCACGTTTTAACCTAAATCTCCTGATTGATTTGTGGGATATTTTTTGACAGATCCACTTGCATTGATTCAATAATTTACTTTTCGTATCTTTGTCATCATTTTGACGAACAAGATGTGTCAATTCAAACAAACGTTACATAAAATTTTAAATACATGAAAGAAATAATCAACCAATTTCGGCTCAAATCCGAACCCGGGAACATTAAACCTCTAAAAATCGGTTTTATCAACGACTCCTTTGTCGTAGAAAGTCAAGATGCTGACGGCGAATGGTACTTTCTGCAAAAAATAAACCACAACATATTCAAGGATGTGGAAGGACTGCAAAAAAATATCCGTATCGTTACGGACCACCTGCGAGCCAAATTAGCCGAACGTGGTATCCGGCATTTGGAGCGTCGCGTATTGCAGTTGGTCCCGACCAAAGACGGCAGACTTTTCTACAAAGATGACCATGGAGACTACTGGCGTGTATATGTGCATATACGCGATACGAAAAGCTATGACACCATCAATCCCGAACTCGCTTACAAAGCCGGAGTCGCTTTTGGAGATTTCCAGCGTATGCTTTCCGACCTTCGACAGGATGAAATGATCGAAACCATCCCTAATTTTCACAACATGGAATTTCGTTTGGAAGAATTTCGCGATGCTGTAAAAAAGAATAACGCAGGACGATTGGCAAAAACACAATGGATGGTCGATGAAATTGAAACCCGAGCGGATGAAATGTGCATGCCCGAACGCCTGTACCGTGAAGGCAAACTACCAAAGCGCATCAACCACTGTGACACGAAAGTGAACAATATGCTTTTCGATGCCACCGATGAACCTATCTGTATTGTTGATTTGGATACCGTGATGCCCGGATATGTTTTATCCGATTTTGGAGATTTCATGCGTACAGCTGCCAATACCGGAGCTGAAGACGACGAGAATTTAGACAACGTCGGTGTAAATTTTGACATTTACGAAGCATATACCAAAGGGTATATCGAAAAAGCAAAGGAATTTCTTACTCCGGCCGAACTGGGAAATCTCGCGTTCGGAGCCAAATTGCTTAGCTACATGCAGACCGTTCGATTCTTTACCGACTACTTGAACGGGGATGTTTATTATAAAATCAAATCATCCGAACACAACTGGCAACGAACTTTAGCACAGTTTGAACTACTGAAACGTCAAGAAGAAAATTTTGACCGAATGCAACAGATTGTATTTGATTGTGCAAAATAGGAAATGGAGCATACTCAATTCACAAAGGAAGCCGAAAAATCCGGTACTTTGATTTGAAAGTTATCAGTTAGAAAATTTTTTCTTTTAGAGTTGTTCCGAGTTTTATTTTCCGAGATCGCGAGTACTTGTACTTGGATCTCGGAGAATTTTTGATACAATCTATTGTAAACCACGTTTTTCTTCTTAATATGCCACAGGCGTTCAATTATGTTGAAGTTGGGCAAATATGGAGGCAGAAAAATAAACGGTATTCGATGATGTTTTTTAAGAAATATCTTTTACTATTTGTGCGTGATAATACTTTACATTATCTTTTATTATGTAAATTACCCCCTGTGTTTGATATTTGAGTATCCGTTGTAATATTTCAATTTAGTCCGACAGTTAAGAATAAAAAACGAAATCCATCTCGGTAATTCTTGTACGCACTTTACTTACCCGGTCTCCAGCGCTGAAAGACACTTGCCGTCTTTGGAAATATTCCGTTTTGGGCTGTTCTTACATCTTCGGTAACATAGAACGCGTGTTTGTCAAAATCATTTATCACTGCTTCTATTTTTTTCATCTTCTTTCGCGCTACTGCGGTTTCGATAACATCGACTTTTCCGACTGAACCCTCTCCGCGTATCATTGTCGCTCCAAACCCATTCTCATTCAGTTTTTTCACCAGTACGTTTCCGGCTTCTTTGGTATATACGCGGTAAAGCAAAACGCCAAACGCGAGTTTGCTTTCGATGTACATGCCGACAAATGTTCCGGTAGCATACCCGCCGGCATAAGAAATATAGGTCAGTAAATCGTCCGCTTTTCCCAAAATCTGTGAGATGATAACAATCCAGATAAATACTTCAAAAAAAGCGATTATGGGTGCAATTGAACGCTTCCCTTTTGATACAAAGATGATTCGAAGCGTGCCGAGTGTTACGTCGCAAATACGTCCGAAGAAAATCACAATTGGAAGCAAGTAGGGATATTGGTCTAAAAAAGAGAGCATAAAGTTGATTATTTAGTAAAATAAATAGGTTCAATACTAATATTTGTCTGCCTTTTGTTTTATAGCTTCCGAAGTATCGTCAACCCGTCACGAATTGGAAGAATTAATTTCTCGACACGTTTATCGGCTTTTATTTTAGTATTAAAACGGATAATTTCCTTTGTTTGTTTATCGTTGGGAGCGACTTCTTCCACCACTTTTCCATTCCAAAGCGTATTGTCAACAAGGATATATCCTCCGTGTCGCAAGACAGGAAAAATCGCGTCGTAGTATTGGATGTATTGATTTTTATTCGCATCGATAAAGACCAGATCGTATTCCTTTTGCAAAGTGGGAATGACAAGCAACGCATCTCCTATATGTAGCTTAATTTTGTCATCAAAAGGCGAAAGCGCAATATTCTCCCGTATAAAATCTTCTAATTCATCGTCGATCTCAATAGTATCTACATAGCCACCATCGGCTAACGATTCTGCCAGACAAAGTGCGGAATAACCGGTAAAAGTTCCTATTTCTAGTATATGTAAGGGATTGATCATCTTCCCCAGCATGCTCAAAACTCGTCCTTGAAGATATCCGGAACACATACGTGGATTAATTTGTCTGACCCACGTCCGACGATTGACAGCCGTTAAATAATCCGGCTCATCATCTACGTGATTGACAATATAGTCGTCTATCGTCATGCTCTGTTACTGTACTTTAAAACAGTTAGATTATTCGAATCGAAAATTTCGGAAGCGACCTTTTGCAATCGTTCCGATGTGATGAATTCAATTTCTTGACGTACCTGCTTGTTATCATCGAATTTTCCATATCGCATATAGCTTTTCCCCAATGACAACGCAACATTTTCCTTATTCTCAGCAGAAATGGCCAGTTGCCCCAGTAGCTGTTGCTTGTACTTCTTCAACTTGCTATCCGAGATTCTATGATCACACAGGTTCTTCAATTCTTTTCGTACTAAACGCTCGCATCGATCGGCATTCTCCGGATCGGTGCCAAAATAGACTCCCCACCATCCACAATCGGTAAAAGTCTGCACGGAAGACTCCACATGATAAACCAGTCCATTTTTCTCCCGAAGAGCTAAATTAAGAATGCTGTTCAAACCGGGACCTCCGAGAATATTATTCAGCATATAGAGCGTAATTCGCTCCGGATGATGGATGTCGTACGCTCTCGAGCCCATCAGATAGTGAGTTTGAAATGTATCACGTTTAAGGACTTTATCCTCCGCGAAAAATGAAGGGGGAACGACACGCTCGTTATTTTGAAATCCATTGGAGCTAAAGTCGAAGTATTTTTCTACCCACCTGACTATTTTTTTAAAATCGGTATTCCCAAACGAAAAAAAAACGATATTCTCCGGTTGATAAAACCGATTGTAAAAAGCGCAAATCCTTTCGGATGTAAACCGCTCAATGTGTTTAGAACTTCCTAAAACATTGTGAGCCATCGGACTTGAGTCGAAAAGCATCTCTTCAAAATCGTCGTAGATTAATTCGGACGGACTATCGTTGTAGGATTGAATCTCATCCTGAACAACTACAATTTCCTTTTCAATTTCTTTCTGCGAAAAAATAGAATGTTGCACTAAATCCGCAATCAGCTCAATGGTTCTTTCGGTATATTCTTTTAGAAATCCGGCGTAAACGACAGTTTCTTCCTTTGATGTATAGGCATTTAGTTCCCCCCCTACATCTTCCAATCTGTTAATGATTTGAGACGCTCGTCTTTTGTTAGTGCCTTTGAATAGCATGTGTTCTACAAAATGCGCCATTCCGTATTCTTCTTCGCTTTCATCACGCGATCCTACGTCAACGATTACGCCACAATAGGCAACAGGAGAGACGTGGGGCAGATGTACAACGCGCATGCCGTTCTCTAAAAGGTGTGTATGGTAATTCTCCATCTTCCGAAAAAACGAGTACAAAGTTAACACATTTAATTGGCAGAAAAAAGGCTGCCCGAAAGCAGCCCTTTGATTTCAATAATTCATCTAATTTATTATCGCTTTACAGAATCTATGCTTTTGATAACCTGCTGCGCAATAGGATTGGTCGGGTCTAACTCAAGCACTTTCACCCAATAAGCACGAGATTGCGGATATTGATCTTGTTTTAAGTGATATATACCCATGTACTGATATACTTCCATAATTTCATTTTTACGCTCATCGGGTGTTTCAAGTAGCATCGGAAGCAATTTTTCGTAGTAAGGCTTGGCCAGTCCGGCTGTAGTCTCGGGGTCTAAAGCTGAGTTGGCGCGAGCTTGTGATAACAATCCAAGGTAATGATCCGGAAAAGTTTCGGTCATATTTCCAAATACTTCTGCCGCTTCTTTCAGATTTTCCTTGCGTAGCAATGAGTCGGGAGTGGCGGTTTTATCGGTTCCGGCACTGTAGTAAGCGGCTCCTAATGAGTATAAGTCTGCCATAGAATAAGAAGTATTATTAACTTCCATTACTTTTTTGTAATACTCGATGGCTTTGGGGTAGTTTTTCGCGCGATCGTAAGCACGAGCAATATCGGTAATTGTACCTGTCTTTGTGGTATCGACCAGATAGGCTAATTCAAAATATTTTGCGGCATCGGCATACTCTTTCGTTTTGTTCAACATATCGGCGTAATATGTATAGTCTTGATAGATTAAGTCCGATTTTTTGGTATTGTTTATCAACGTCTGACCCAGTGACAAGGCTTCATCGTATCTTTGTAGGTCATACATGTTGTACATTTTCAAGCGATTGGTTACATTGTTAACCGGAGCCTTTGCCAGAGCTTCTTGAGATGCCGCGTAGTTTTTGTTGAAATATAAAATCTCACCGTAGGTTTGATAATCTTCCGGTTGCGGTTTGATTAAGGACATGTACTTTTCGTAAGCAGCTTTAGCTTCGGGATAGAATCCGTTGAGATAGCGCAAGTTGGCTTGCGTGATCCACCCATATTCATAGTTCGGGTCGATGGAAGTCGCTTTGTCCAAGTAGTCGAAAG
>JBKEBE010000033.1:0-4631 GCA_047973025.1 Paludibacteraceae bacterium | reverse complement strand
TCTTGGGAATGTAACTGGGATCAAAGGCAACAATACATTCTTTAATCTTTTGCCCTGCCACAAGCATAAGATTGAAGTTTTGAAAATTGAACTTATTCTCGAAGTTAATCCGGAAATACTGCTCGCAATGTTCGGAAAATCGAGAGAGTTGTAAGAAATTTATTTTACCTTTGATGCTCAAAAAGCACAAAAGGACATTTAAGATAAACTGTTTTCGGACTTCTTTAAGACTTGAAAAGTTATATGATTTCAATATACTGATAATGAGATATTTAGTATTTGGATATTCGTTGGTTGACATAACTTCTCAGATTGTGGTAAATCCTTAAAGTTACTGAATATCAGCGAATTATCCAATTTTTTCGACGGTTATTTTCTTGATTATCAGGTATTTATTTTGTTTTATAACGAACCATTGACATACAGTACTAACGGAAAAATAAGGGTTGTTTTCTGATTAGACGAATCAAACCATGCAGTTGGATTTAAAAAACAAAAAAACTTTCCCTGTAGTCATAATCGCGCATATTCACTACCTTTGTATATTACAATCGTATTTTATGCAACTACCCGATTCATTCACATCCCGTACTCAAGAAATTTTACAGCATGAATTTCCCGATTTTCTTCGGGCAATGGGTGGCGTTGTACCGACAAGTGTGCGTGTCAATAACAAAATTTCGTTCGTTCCTTCAGGCGAGGAGGTCGCATGGTGCGATTCGGGCTACTATTTGGCTGAAAGACCACTTTTCACAGCCGATCCCTATTTGCACGCCGGCGTATATTACGTCCAAGAAGCGTCGTCCATGTTCCTGCAACAAGTACTGGAACAATTTGTTTCCAAAAAAGATGTTGTATTGGATCTGAGCGCCGCGCCGGGCGGAAAGTCCATGCTGATTTCGCAGTTTTTGGACAGCGAAGGATTTCTCGTTTCCAACGATATTGTACGAAGCCGTGCGAACATATTGGCTGAAAATCTGATAAAATGGGGAAATTCCAATATTTTTGTCGGCAACAATACGCCAAAAGATTTTCAACGTCTTCCATCATTTTTTGATGTGCTGGTAGTTGACGCGCCTTGCTCCGGCGAAGGAATGTTTCGTAAAGATGCCGGAGCTATAGCCGAATGGTCGGAACAAAACGTAAGGATGTGCAGCATACGGCAAAAAGACATCCTACGAGATGTTTGGCACACGCTTAAAACCGATGGGATACTGATTTACAGCACCTGCACTTTCAATCGGGAAGAGAATGAAGAAAACGTAAAATGGATTGAAGAAACACTCGGAGCCGAATGCCTGACTATCAACACAAAAAACTTTCCCGAAATAGCGGTAACGGACAAAGGACTGCGATTTTACCCCCATAAAACCAAGGGTGAAGGATTTTTTATTTCAGCTTTGCGAAAAACCGCCCAAAGTCCCACACCGAAAAGGAAACCAAAAAATAAACCGAACATCAAAATTGATTCAGCCGTCTTATCTTTAAGAAATCAACTGAAAGAACCGGGAAGATGGGAGATCGTGTCAGAAAACAGCATAGTTTCCGCAGTTGACAAGATACATACCGAAAAAGTCGAACTATTGAGAAATCACTTGAAAACGATGCACTTCGGCATTACCCTTGCGGAGCAAAAAGGAAAAGATTTCATTCCCGATATTAGTTTAGCACTATCAAAATATTTGAATGAAGCGGTTATCCGGACAGTCGAAGTGGAGATAGATATAGCCATTAAATATCTGCAAAAAGAAGCCATCATTTTGCCAAACATCGAAAAAGGATACATTTTGCTAAAGTACCAATCCGTCCCCATCGGATGGGTAAAAAACGTAGGGAATCGATGCAACAATCTCTACCCCAATGAATGGCGGATAAGGATTCGACTGTAATTGAGCTAATTAATTCTAAAATTTATTTTTTCAAATAAGAAAAATTTCGGACAATTCCATTTTATGAGTAACAATTTGATTAATCAAGAAAATAACGATACTACTTTGGAAAATTCGCTTTTGGATAGAAATGGTATTTGCACTTTTTTGGGTACGGGAACTTCTACCGGCGTACCACAATTGGGCTGTCAATGCAAAGTTTGCCAATCAGCCGACCCGAGAGACAAAAGACTGCGATGCTCGGCGTTGGTTACGATCAACGGGAAGCGAATCTTGATTGACGCCGGACCGGACTTGCGCCAACAGCTGATGACCAACCAAATCTACGACATTGACGCCACACTACTGACTCACGAGCATTATGACCACGTCGGCGGACTGGACGACATCCGACCGCTGGGCGAAATGAAAATCTACGGCGAGCGGAACGTACTGGAAGCCGTACAACGAAATATGCCCTACTGCTTCGGGAAATACAAGTATCCGGGTATCCCGAATTTAGACCTGTACGAGATTAACGAAGACGAATTTGAAATTGAAGGGCTTAAAGTCATTCCCATTCGTGTGATGCACGCCAAACTACCCATCTTGGGATACCGAATAAGCGATATGGCTTACCTGACTGACGTAAAAACCATTCCCGACAGAGAATTTGACAAACTAAGCGGACTAAAATTACTCGTTTTGAATGCCTTGCGTAAAAAAGAACACGTCTCGCACATTTCGTTGGATGAAGCAATCGGACTTTCGAAAAAGATAAAAGCAGAGAAAACCTATTTTACCCATGCCAGCCATCAAATCGGTCTTCAGCATGAATTAGATAACGAATTACCCAATAATATTCACTTCGCGTATGACAATTTATCAATATATTTTTAACTTTGTACAAATCTTAAGTTGTGTGTAAGAATTATTTTAATGATTTTTGAGAATTATTTTGAGATGGATTTTGTCTTTTTCTTAAGGGCCTTTAGCGGGCTAAACAACCGAGAGAAATGGCGAAAGACACTCAAAAGAATCTCATGCGAAATTGATAATTCATAATTCTTGTATTCTATGTTCTGATTTTAAAATATTAAAATAATTCTTTCAGACTACTTATTTCAACCTGGAACTTGTATTTACACGTTATGAAGTATATTTATTCCGCGATTACCATTATCGTTCTATTTAGCTCCTGCAAAACACAACGGATGTTTACCACGTTGGATATACTACGTCCGGCGGAAGTTACGTTTGCCCCCGATGTAAAAAACGTTTTGATTGTCAACAATGCCACTATACAACCTTATAACGTAGGTCACACTACCGCCGGCTACGAAACGTCGGAGTCCGTCCGGTTTGACAGCGCCGCGCTGTTCTGCAACGCCGGTCTGCGCGAAAGTTTGGAAGCAAAAGAGTTTTTTACCACAGTAAATATGGCGCAAACCAATCAAAACCATTCAGACAATTTCTACAAAATAGCCACTTTGAGCAAGGAAAACGTGAAGTTGTTATGTGATTTGTACCAAACAGATGCCGTTATTTCGCTTGACCATATTCAGACAGAAGATGAAATCAGTCGATTTTATTCCGACTTTGGTTCGGTAATGAGCGCGTTAGACGTGAAAGTAACTTCCACTTGGTCTATTCATTACCCGAACAATAAAGCGTCTTCATTCAAACAATTTGTGGACGAATTTTCGTGGGAAAATAAGGAGTTGGGCGAACTTCCGGCTCGTCCTGACGCACTGGTGGACGCGTGTATTCTTACCGGCAGCAATGTTGCCGACCGCTTGATTCCACGCTGGGAGAAGCAAGACCGGTATTTTTATACACCCAAAAATTTGTTAATGCAACAGGCTATGGACTCTGTGGTACGTCGGAGCTGGCACGGTGCTATCAATCTATGGAAACAAGCTGCCGACCAATCCAATAATCAGAGTCTGAAATACAAAGCCGCCAATAACATCGCCATTGCCTACGAAATACTTGGCGACATAGACAAAGCCATAGAATACTGTGAGTTAGCAGTACACACATATCCGAATATCATTTCGTTTGGTGTGGCGGAAAATAATGACATATACACTACGATTAACTATTTAGAATTTCTCAAAAAGCGAAAAGACGAAGTTGAACTGATAAAAACTCAGTTGAGTGAGTAAATTAATACAGCATCTAACATTTACACATAGAAATACTCATATAATAATTATTCATTCTTTGGAAACTAAAGTGTCAAGTTTCACAAGGTTGTTGATGGCATTTTTCCTCTTCCGAGTGTAGTGCAGGCGTAGCCGAAACGGAACTCGGAAGAGGAAAAGATAAAAAAGTTAATTATTTTTGTTCTACCAAAATGAAAATAATATGCAACAGATTTATCATTCAAATGCCAAGACAAATGTACATAATCGCGAGCAAATACAAAAATGTTTTTCTGTTTCAAACACCGAACTCGCTACCCGATTTAACGTTTCTAATCAGACAATTTCCAAATGGAAAAACAGGGATTTTCAACACGATGCCTCCTGTTGTCCCACAAGCATCAAATATGCCTTATCCGACTTGGAAACGGCATTGGTAATCAGTATCCGGCGTAGTTCGTGGCTACCATTAGATGAGGTCTTTGAGACGCTGTTAGAACAAAACCGGGCAATATCCCGACGCTCCGTTTATCGTTGTGTAGTCAAGTAGAACCTGAATCAAGCTCCACAAGAGCAAAAAGACAAAGCCAATAAGTTCAAAGCTTACAAGCCCGGA
>JBKEBE010000135.1:0-16680 GCA_047973025.1 Paludibacteraceae bacterium | reverse complement strand
TATGAAATGTACGGGATTAAAAGCGGTATCCTATCCCGATACACAACACTAAATTAAAGGTAGTACCGTATAAAAAAGCACTAACACCCGTATATTTTATATTGTGTGTTGTGCGTAGTGCTTTAATAATCAAAACAATGGACTATTACACAGTAAAAAGATTAGCACTTGTTTTAGCAGTACAAGCTGAAATAGAAGGAATGAAAGCTGAAAATATGCAGCGTGAACAACAAGGATATTCAATGGCGTGGGCTGAAAATGATTTCTGTCAAAAGGCAGACGAACTTAGAAATTTAGCATACGCTCTCGATGATCAGTTGTAGCATTACGCACAACGGGTCGGCGGCTTGGCGTATGTGCCGCCCTTTAAAAACTAAATTATCAATCTTGGCAGTTACTGCGGCATTACGCCAAACCGCTTGTTACCTGCCGTTTTAATTCAAGTATTATGGGATTATACACCTACATAACAGAAACCGATCGTATAAATATGCGAAAAGTGAAAGATATAGACGTTAATGAACTTTTTCAAGAAGCACTGAAGCACGATAAATCGTTAATGATGACAGAACGAGTAGAGACGATAAAGGAAGGATTATTTAGGAAACCAAAAAAGGTAAGCTATTTTACAGTTTATCACGAAACACCTGCTTTTGATGGTTCAGCTTATCAGGCAAGATTTCAATCTTCTGCATCGGGTTCAAAGTCGATTGTTGTAGCATATTTATATGGGATTATCAATGGGGCATTGTCTGTCAAAAATGGCAGGTAACAATACTGATAATAGCATTCGCAAAACTGATACTAAAATGAAACAAACAGAACATCAACTTCAAGTTTCCTGCGTGAACTGGTTCAAGCTTCAATATCCCAAAATGCTGATCTGGGCAACACCGAACGGTGGACAACGAAATGTAGTTGTTGCGAGCAAATTGAAAGCAGAAGGAGCTTTGGCAGGCGTGCCGGACTTATTTATTCCACACTCACGAGGTATGTATCACGGACTATTTATAGAGATGAAAGTTGGTAAAAACCAGCCTACATCGAGCCAAAAGAACGTAATGAGTAAACTGCTTGACAACGGATATAAATGTGAAGTGTGCTACACAATCGAGGGATTTATCGAAACAGTAAAAGATTATTTGAAATGAAAGAAGAAACATACAAAGAACTGCTCAAAAAAACCAATCTGATCTTTGCACTGGCAGACATTCAAGAGGGATTGGCAAAGGATTTAGAGAGCCACGCAATTAGGCTGAATTCATTCAAATATGATGTAAAAAAGCAAATAATCGCTATGCAAAAGAACTCCGAGAAATTTAGAGGAATGGCGACAAATATACTTAAAGAGAAAGGTCAAGAGGAAATATTCGGCATTGACAGCGACTATCTAAAAGACATCATTTTCAAGGAATTGGGCATAAAATAAATTGATAAAATTTGTTAGGTAAATTGCAGATAAACAGATAATTAAGTAAATTTATAAGAGTAAAATAAAAATGTTATACGAAGAAGAAAGAGAAGCAACACGCAAAAAAAATGCGATGCTCAAAGAGAAGAAACACAAACAGGCTATGGATAAAGTTGAAATCTTAATGTTCCTGAACGATGCCTGCAGTTTCGATGATTTAGTAAAAATGAAACGGTACATAGTAGCTAAAAAACTATACAAAAATGCAAACAATTGAAATCATTAAACAGATCACTGCTGATAAAACAAAGCAGAAAAGACATCCCACTCACGCGCTTTTCTACGAAGTTCTGCGGATAGCAGAAAGCTATTATCCGGTATCGGCAAAAGAAATCATCCAAGCTGATATTAAGGAATTAGAAAAAGATGGAATTATTGAAACTGGACCAACACAAAATGACACATACATCCGATTAACATGAACTACATCGAACTGATAAATCAATTTTGGTCAACAAATAGAATTAAGAATCTCAGCAGGACAGAAAGCTATCTGTACTTCATATTGCTCAATGAATGCAATATGAGAAATTGGGAGAATCCATTCGAATGTTCCAACAAGTCAATCATCGGCAACTATGACATAGGAGAAGACACGTTGATAGATGCAAGAAATAGATTGAAGCAAAAAGGATTGATTTCTTTCGAACCAGGAAAAAGGAAAGAAAAATCTCCAGTTTATAAGATTTTATACTCTGAAAAATCGAGTATAAAAGCGGGTATAAATCCGGGTAAAAACCCGAGTAAAACTCCGGGTAAAAAACCCAACTCTTTTAAAACAGAAACAGAAACAAAAACAGATAATATACCCCTAACCCCTAAAGGGGATTTAGAAAAAAAATCCATTGATAAAAAATCTTTGAATTTTAAAGCACGGATATTATTTGAAACTCATTTTAAGTCTGTTTTTGAAAGTTCATATTATTGGTCGGCAAAGGATGCCGGAAGCATGAACCAAATTCTCAATAAACTAAAATTTCAAATGCATGAAAAAAACAAGGGGGCGGAATTTTCGGATGACGATATTCTGAACGCTTTGCAGGTTTTCCTTTTAGGCATCAATGACAAGTGGATTTTAGAGAATTACAGCACCCCGATAATAAATTCAAAGTTTAACGAAATCATTTCACAAATTAAAACAAATGCAAGACATAAAAAAACTATCGGAAATTCTACCGAGCAGGACGAGCGAGAATTCATTGAAGCCGTACTCAACGGAGCTGGCCGGGCGGAATATGAACGAAATCAGTCTGTACACTGATAAGACTGCGGATGTGAAACTTATTGCAACTGAATTAAGAAAGCTGAAAGCCGTATTTCCGGCACTCGAAAACGATTTTATAAGCGTGCTTTCCGAAAGAATATCAGTAAACGGATTTACCGAACAGAGGCTCAAAGATGCCGTTGCAAACGTAATTGACAATTTCAAGTACCAGCGACCGTCGATTGCCGACATTATCGGATTTGACACACGGATAAGGCTGTACGATTATTCCGAATATTCGAACGAAATTTTAAGCAAAAAAGCCACTAATAGCGATTTTGCAAAACATTGGATCAAAGAGAAAATATTTTGGGTAAAAATTTCAGACTGCGAGCGGTACGGATTTAAACCCAATGAAGAAAAACAAATTTAATAAATTATTTATCTATGAAATCAACTGAACATTTCAAACAAACAATCAAGGATTACCTTGACAAAAGAGCCGGCAACGATGCGCTGTTTGCACCAAAGTACGCTAACGAATCAAAAAACATTGATGACTGCATTACCTACATTCTGAACACAGTTCAAAAATCCGGCTGTAACGGATTTGCTGATGAAGAAATTTTCGGAATGGCTGTACATTACTACGATGAAGAATCTATTGATGTAGGCAGAGTAATTCAAGCCAGAGTTGCAGTTAACCACGTGATTGAACTGACCGAGGAAGAAAAGCAGGAAGCTCGTAAAAAAGCGATTGATCAGGCACAAAACGAGTACTACCAATCAATGCATAGGAAAACTGAGAAGAAAACAGAGAAACCAGCCGAAGTTCAACAAGCAAGTTTATTTTAATGACAAACGAACTATCAAACCTAAAAGTCTATTACGGCTGGGCGCGACTGAATAAAGTCAGAAGACAACCGGCAATATCTGTGATGTTCGAGAACACAATCGAAGCTCGAAGTGAGCGCGGAATGAACACTGTCAAGAGAATGCAACACACAATCTATGAAAGATTTCAGACTGTACACGAAGCTGACGATGGAGCAAAGGAAAACAGGATTTTAACCGAATTTTCAATATTCCTATTTGATAAAAAAGTGAAAGGTAATTTGGAATTCCTGCTCGAACAAAACAGTATTGCTGATGAAAACAACGTGCCGGAAGATATTCGAAAAGAGATAAAAAATGCTCTGAGGAGCGAATTTAAACAAGTTTATAAAGATTTAAAACTATGACAAAAGAAATTTCAAAAAGGTATTATACAGCCTGCATAGCCTTGCAAGGTCTGTTAGCAAATGAAAAAATTATATCTGAACTGAGTGGAGTAAAAGCTACATGGATTGCAAAATCCGCTTTTAGGATAGCTGACGAAATGATTAAAACGGAAAATCTATGAAGCCGAAAACCAAACTTCAAAAGCAGGTGCTTGAACTAAGCAGGCACCTTGCACCAATCAGCAAGATACAAAGTGAATATGGAATCAACAAATGCTTTAAACCAACCGGTTATCTACGGAAAAAAAGCATTTGGTGTCTTGAATGTGGAAATACATGGCAACTTGAAGAGAATCATTTGAGCGTTTCATTGTTAGGCACTAATTGTCCAAATTGCGGAAAGGAACTGAAAATAATAAAAAGCACAAAGCAAAAATTCAGTGAGAGTTATTACTGCTCGATACATACTGTCAAAGATGGTTTTCAGGTCCTGCGACATTTTTTAATTGAGAAAAATTGCAGGGTGAATTATCCTGGCGAAATTACTGTAAATGAAGCCGTACAAAATTGGATTTCACCTGATGGAAAATTGACAAACATAGCACGAAGCACATACATGAGCATGTATTACGATGCGTGGAACTTTGCTTCTGATATGGAAATTAGAGGAAAATCAAATGTTGACCAGAAATACAACATTTACAGCGATATATATCCGCGGAAACAATACTCGAAAACATTAAGGAGAAACGGGTATTCCGGCAGTAACTATAACATTTCACCATTGACTTTGATGGTTTCATTGCTGAAAGACAGCCGGATTGAAACACTTATGAAAGCGAAACAGATAGCTTTGATGAAATATGCATTGACACACGATTACAGCAATAAAATTGAAAAATACTGGAACTCGATTAAAATCTGCATTCGAAACAAGTACATCGTGAAAGATGCTACCATCTGGTTAGATTACATCGATTTACTTAATTATTTCGGAAAGGATCTGCACAACTCGAAATATGTATGCACTGAAAATCTGATGAAAGATCACGAAAGACTTTCAAACAAGAAAAGCGAGATTTTGAGAAAGCAGGAAATCGAAGAAAAGAAAAAACGGCTTGCAGAAGAAACAAAGAAGTTTGAGAAACTGAAAGGAAGATATTTTGGAATTGCATTTTCGGATGATCTGATTAAGGTAGTTGTATTGGATAATGTACATCAATACATCGCTGAGGGTGAAAATCTGAAACACTGTGTTTATTCAAACGATTATCATTTGAAAAGCGATTCGCTGATACTTTCTGCAAGGATTGAGGACAAGCCGGTTGAAACAATTGAATTGTCTTTGAAAGATTTCAGCGTAATTCAAAGCCGAGGATTACACAACAGCAATACGGAATACCACGAACGTATTTTGAAATTAGTGGAAAACAACGTGAGATTAATAAAAAACAGAAAATATAAAAAAGCGATATAATATGTTCGGAATAGATTTTTACCCAACAGAAAAAGAAACTATAAAGCTGATGTTATCGAGCATCAACATAGTAAATCAAGTGATATTAGAGCCATCCGCTGGGAGTGGAAACATTGTGAAGTTCCTAAAAGAAAACGGAGCAAAAGAAGTGATTGCCTGCGAGATTGACAGCCGTTTACGTTCGATTGTAGAAAAGGAGTGCCGGATCGTCAGACATGATTTTTTAGATTTACAGTCGAGTGATATTTCGCATATCAATTTGATTGTAATGAACCCGCCATTCAGCGAACAGGAGAAACACATACTGCACGCGTGGGAGATTGCACCGGCAGGATGTCAGATTATTTCACTTTGCAATTCATCAATGCTTTCAAACTACTATACGGAAGAAAGAAAGCGTATCAATGAGCTGATCCAATACAACGGAAACGCTGAAAGCTTTGGCAATGTATTTAGAAATTCTGAAAGAGCGACAAACGTTCCGGTGTCCTGCATTTACATTCATAAACCTATGTCAGAAGATGACGATTTCGACAGCTATTTTGATTTGTCAGAGGAATACGAAAAGTCAGACAAAGCCGGAATTGTGAGTTATGATTTTGTGAGAGATATTGTGAACAGATATGTTTCAGCGGTTAAAGAGTACGACAATGTTCTTGAATGTGCAGTTAAAATGAACGGTTTAGTCGGAAACTATATGAGTGGCAAACTGACATTCACCTGCACGATAAAAGAGGCACCAGTTCAAAAACTTACATTCAAAAAAGAACTGCAAAAATCGATGTGGATGTATATATTCAATCAAATGAAAATGAATAAATATGTTACTTCCGGTGTACGTGACGATATTAACAAATTCGTTGAACAGCAAACACACGTACCTTTTACGATGAAAAATATTTACTTAATGATTGAAATGATTATCGGTACACATAGCTCACGAATGGATAAAACACTTATCGAAGCTTTTGAGCATATATGTTCATTTTCGGCTGAAAATTCCAGTGCCGGTGAGAAGTGGAAAACAAATTCAGACTATGTTGTAAATCGAAAGTTCATCATTCCATACATCACAGAAAGCAATTTTTACGGCTCGAAAAATGACCACGTAAAATTGACGTATCGAGGAATGAACAGGATGGATGATGTTTTGAAAGGGCTTTGCTTTTTGACTGGGAAAAATTATGACGACATCAAAACACTCTGGACGTTCGTTGTAAATAACCATCTTGAATGGGGGCAGTGGTACATTTGGGAGCCATTTTTCAAAGTTCGTGGATACAAGAAAGGCACAATGCATTTTGAGTTTCTTGATGAAAATATCTGGATGCAGTTTAACCGCAGGGTTGCTGAAATCAAGGGCTGGCGACTTCCAAAACGCACAGGCAAAACAACAAATCGCAAAACAGAAGGAGTAGAAATATATTAAAAATAAAAGAATATGGAACTAAATCAACTACGTGATGAAATTCACGAAATAGCAAAATCAAAAGGATTTTGGGATAAACCAAGAGAAACCGGAACATTGCTGATGCTGTGTGTGTCAGAATTAGCGGAGGCGATGGAAGCAGATAGAAATGAAAGTTATTGTCAAATGGAAAGATTTAACAGAATATTGGTAAGTTCAAGAATTATAAACAACGATCCAACTTATACCGGTGAAATTACTAGAGATCAAGCTTGGGCAGTTAATTTTGAAACTTGCATCAAAGACACTTTTGAAGATGAATTAGCAGACACAATTATCCGAATCCTCGACCTGTGCGGTGCAATGAATATCGACATTGAAAAACACATTGAATTGAAAATGAAGTATAATCAGACACGTGAAAGACTTCACGGAAAGAAGTATTGAAATTAAAATATGGATAAGAAAAATTTATTATCAGTATTGGCCATCGGTGCTGTAATTGGTGCGACGTCAGGAGTTGCTTTTGAGAAACCTATCAAAGAGCCTGCAAAGGCATATAAGAATAAAAAATGCAAGTCTTGTAAACTAATAACATCTTGCAAAATTCATTACATTTTAGCAAAGCCACAACGTCAGGCTTGCGAAAAATACATTAAAAGGAAATAAAAAATCATGACACCATCGGAAAGGAAAATCGCATCAATCAGAAAAATATCATCAATCAGAAAAGAGATTGGTAAAGATGTGAAAAAAGGTATGTCGCTCATTGATGCAAGGGAAAAAGCAAATCTGAAATACGGCAAAAGCTGGCGTAAAAGAGGACTGACGAAAAATCCAAATAGTCAATGGACAGACGAAGAATTGAAACCTTTCATAAAATGAAACTACAAAGAAAAGAGCCAAAATAAAGGCTCTTTTTTTATTACTTATTTAGACAGCGTTACAAATGTAACTCACTGAAAATCAACAAAATAAATTTGTTTTTTGTGAAATTCTATATTATATTTGCAGTATCAAAATCAGTAACTTATGAGTGAATTAAAAGTACTTTCAAAAGAAAATCAGTTTGCAGACAATCCGCGCAAAATTTCGAGCAGTCAGTTGGAACAGCTGACAAACCACTTGAAAAAATACGGCGACCTTTCCGGTGTGATTTACTGCCGGAATAACAAGGCATTCGTTGGCGGAAACCAACGCTCGAAAGTTTTCAACGGTTCCAAAATTACCATCACAGAAAATTACAATACACCGCTTTCTGACAAAACAGTTGCAATCGGCTTTATCGAGTGGACTGGCCGGAAGTACTTCTATCGTGAAGTAGAATTCACAAAAGAGGAATTTCGTGAAGCCTGCATTGCCGCCAATAATGATGGGGGAAAATGGGATAACAATGTTTTCAAAGAGTTTTGGAGCAAAGAGGAACTCTCTATTTTCGGCTTTGATATGACTGAACTGGAAAACATATTTCCTACTGATCTGGAAGATGAACTGAACATTTCAAGCGATGACTTTGAACAGACATCGGCATTGGACTATCTTAAATTTTCCACGTATAGAATACCGCTTACCGATGAAGAGTTAAATCTACTCAATAATGAGCTGAGTAATTACTTTGAGTTAAACGGAACTGTCGTTGGGTTCGCTAAATACCTTGTAGAAAATGAGTAAGATTGTAGAAATCGAAATATCAAAACTCAATCCCGCGGACTACAACCCACGGCATTTGACTGCGGATGCACTTAAAGAGCTTCAACAAAGCATCACTGATTTAGGTATCATCAAGCCTATCATCATCAGATCCGAAAACAATAAAATCCTTGCCGGGCACCAAAGGTCAAAAGCAAGTGCATCACTCGGAAATAAAACTATTCCTACGTTTATTCTCACCGGCGTAAATTCATCTGACGAGGTTCGTTTCAACCAACTGCACAACTTCTGCGAATGCGAGATAAACGACCGCGCACCAATCATCAAAATACATTCGGAGCTATTACAAGGGTTCAACACTATCAAAAATTCGGACATTGAAATCATTGATGGCGGTGAGAAAAACCACTTTGTCAATGAGCTTTCAAAAATGATAATGCGTTACGGCCAGTTCGCAAATGCTATTTCAGATTTGCACGGAAATATATTTGTTTCGGCTATATATGCGAAAGCTGTTAAACTGATGGGGCTTGATTTACTCATTTACGCGGTTCCTGATGATCAAGTGAAGAAAGTGGCTTACTATTTCGGTAGAGAGTACGGAGAATTTGAGTACGGACACATCGAAAAGAAAACATACATTCAGAGTTTGGCTCAAAAATACCGGTTGAGAAAAAATAAAGATGGTGAGAAAAGCAAAGGATCACATTCTACTTTGTATGAAAAATTGGTTATTCCGCACATCACAAAGGAAATGGCAATACTCGATTTCGGGGCCGGGCAAAGAGATTACGCTAAATTCCTGAATGAAGAGGGTTTCAATATCCACGCGATTGAATTCTTTTTACGAAAACCGGGTAAAGATGCTATCTGGGTTGACGAGATAAAAAAAGATTTCAGACGTATCATTAACCGGCTTGAAACGCAAGGTCAGTATGATGTAGTCGTATGCGATTCTGTTTTGAATTCTGTAAACTCACTCGACGACGAAAGAGCAGTTTTAATATGCCTTTCCGCTTTATGCAAACCTAACGGAATTATTTTCTATTCCGGAATTCCTTTTCAGTTCAAGAAAAACACTACCGACAGAAAGAACTCACTCGACCATCGAGGTACTGGATTTTTCGTTGATAAAAATGGATTTACCGGAAACTACCGATATGGCGAATGGTATTTTCAAAAGTATCATTCCTTGGAAGATGTTCAGAGATTAACATTGAGATACATTGGGAATAACTATTCTGTTTTTGATGGTGGATTTCCGGTTATTAAAAAACTGTTCAAATCGAGTTTTCAAGTGAAGGTTGTGAACGACAAACCGAACTCTGACGAACTGACTGAATGGGCATTGAATCACGAATTCAGCTTACCACTTCCAAACGGCAAAAAGTGGGATTTGAACAATGAAATAATTCAGGCTTATAGAAAGTCTGTAAACTTGACCAATATAACTTGACAATGGCAAAGGGAAATAACGCAAGAGATAAGGTTGTAAAGGAACAACAAAAGCTATTGGTACTGAAATACAGAGCTCAAAGCTACTCGTTTCGTGACATTGCTAAAATGGTTTCGGAAGAAACTGGCGTCAATATAACCTATCAGACTGCTTTCAATGACTACATCGAGGAGCTTGAAATTGCAAAAAAGCAGGTAGAAGAAACAGCAACTTACGGACTTATATCTGAACTCGAAAAGCTCGACAGACTTGAACGAAAGTACTGGGAGGGATGGGAGAAATCAATCGGCAATCTGAAACGCAAGACTGCAAAGAAAAGCGGGAAAAAAGACGATGCCAAACTTGAAATGTCAGACGAGGACAAAGAACAAAGCGGAGATGTGGCTTTCTTGAATGGAATAAAAGCGTGCATTGAATTGAGATGCAAAATGATGGGTTACATCACTTCAACAATCGACATCAAGAGTAACGGAAAAGAACTGGCCGCAATTACAGGAATGGTGATAAAATGATACTTGAATTCAATACGAATGGTAATGAGAAACAGAAAGAGGTTGCAAGGTTATGGATAAACGATGAAGTGACCGACATTCTATACGGAGGTAGCAAGGGAAGCGGAAAAAGTTATTTGGGCGCAAATTTAATTTTTAGTGATGCTTTCACATACCCGGAAACATTTTATTTCATTGCAAGAAAACAGTTGATCGATTTACGGAAATACACCATCCCGACTATTTACGAAGTGTTCGGCAATTGGGGGATAACGGAAAAGTATTTCACCTACAAAGGAAACGACAACTATTTTCTTTTGCACAACGGTTCAAGGGTTTATTTGCTCGATGCGAGGTATATGCCGACAGATCCGCTTTATCAAAGATTTGGTTCAATGCAGATGACAAGAGGTTGGATTGAAGAAGCTGGCGAATTCTCACTTGAAGCAAAAACAAACCTGCAGGCAAGTATCGGCCGGTGGAAGAATGATATTTACAAACTGAAACCAAAGCTACTGCAGACGTGTAACCCGGCAAAGAACTATTTATTTTCGGATTACTACAAAAAGGATAAAGAGGGAACGCTTGAAAGCTGGAAACGATTTGTACAGGCATTACCGACTGATAACAAAAAGCTACCAGAAGGCTATTTACAAAACCTTGAAAGAATACTCTCACACAATCAGAAGCAGAGGCTTTTGTTCGGAAACTGGGAGTTTGACGATGACCCGGATTTGCTTGTTGATTACGATGCTGTATGTGATTGCTTTTTCAACGACCACGTAAAACCGACAGGGCGAAAAGCGATAAGTGCCGATTTGGCAATGAAAGGTCGGGATAGATTTGTAGCAGGCAGTTGGGATGGAATGATCTGCAAGGTTGCGATTGACAAAGTTTACAGTCCGGCAAAAGTAATTGAGCAGGACCTTAAAAAGCTGATGGAAACGGATGGAGTTGGCAGGAGCCAAACGGTTGCAGATAGTGACGGATTGGGTGCATATCTCGAAAGCTACATCAACGGAATAAAAGAATTCCACGGAGGAGCAACAGCCATCGACAAAGATACATACGCAAATCTGAAATCGGAATGTGCTTACAAGCTGGCAGAAAAGATTATCAATCGTGAGCTTAAAATCATCTGCACGAAAGAGCAGGAGGAAATTATTAAAGAGGAGTTGATGATACTGAAAGCTGAAAATGTCGATACTGATTTGAAGAAACGAATAATCAGCAAGGACAAAATGAAAGCTATTCTCGGACATTCACCTGACTACTTGGATATGCTGATAATGGGAATGTACTTTGAGGTAAAACCGCAATCAAAAGGTATCAGACGAGTGAGTTATTAAATTACAACATCGATAAAAAATTATATACAATTTCACTTCAAAATTATATAATGATAGCACAACTAAAACAAATCATTCAATCGGCAAATGCAGATTACATCGTTGAATTCGAGGAAAGTTCAATGATGAATGTTCGTGCAGATAAATTCAAAAAAGGTCAGAAATGGGCGTACATTGAGGAATACCGACAAGGCAGGTACTACAAGGATAAATACACTCAAAGGAAATCAACCATCATTCAGATTTATTTCTGCCGGTTTACGAATTTTCAGAACAATGCTGATCAGCGTGAAGTGTTGCGAAATGAAATTGAAAACGATATTGTTTTGCCGTTCATTGATGCATTCAATGTTAGCGGACAATTTGAGCGGGTTGATGAATGGCAGTTCTTTACGCCACTTCCGCGGTTCGATGCAAACGAGGTTTCTATCATGTTGCAGTTTGATTTAAGAATGATAAGATGTTAGTCAGGAAATCCAAAATAATACTCAAAAACCGTATCGATGTGAAAGCTGGAAAGCTGACATTCGGACAGAGAATTGCACTCGGGAAAATCATTGAGAAAGGCGGAAACGAGTATTTGATGATGAAGCAGATTATCAAAGCAATGCACGATGTAGATGTAAAGCGGAAAGACATTATTCGACTGAAACCTTACATCGTGGAAATCATCGAAGGACTTGCGTATTGGATTGAAAAAGAAATCGAACTGCTGAACTATGAGCCAACGGCAGAAGAAATTCAAGCCGGAATATCTGAACTATCCGGGAAAATCGGAAACTTCGGAACGATAAAATCGCTGGCAAAGAATTACAGCCGCGAACCTGACGAAATACTCAAATGGGAGTACGGAAAAGTGTTTGGAATACTTTACACCGATTTAGAAGAGTACAAATTTCAGAAACGATACAACAAGATCATTGAGAGCAAATTCAAAAAGAAATGATTGATAATATATTACGTGAAGAATTGGAACAGCTGAAAAATGAAATCATTTTCCGGCATGAACAGGCTGGACAGGTTGCAAGCGGTAAAACGCGTGCATCTTTCAGCATTGAAGTTTCAGGAAACAGGGGCGAATTGTGGGGGAATGCTTATGTAGGAGTTTTGGAAACAGGAAGACAACCCGGGAAAGTTCCGTATCAGTTTCGCGACATCATAAAACGGTGGGCAATTGCAAAAGGTCTGACGTTTAACGACGAAAAAGATTTGAACAGATTTGCATATTTCGTAGCTCAAAAGATAGCCAAAGAGGGAACAAAGCTGTTCAGATCCGGGATGAAAGAGGATATTTTCGAAACACCAATCAGACAATTTACAGAGCGTATAAGCGAACGAATTTATTCAGCATATTCAAAAGAAATCGAAAACCAAATCTTTGCTTAATGATAATTACACAATATCCAACAAGAATTCATTCTGCTTTCAATCCAATAATTGTGAGCGGAACGAAAGAAGCAGGCGACACAACGGCAGTTCTAAAAGTTGCATTCGGAAATCATGATGTATTACCGGCTGTTTTTGAAACAATCGAAAGTGAGTTTTTCAATGATGTGGCAACTTTCAACCTTTCAAGACTGATTTATTCTGAAATGGCCAACGGAAACGTAACTATTGCATCAGGAATTTATTTGAATGGCAGGCTGAAAATGCATTACTCTGTTTTCAAATCAGATGGAACGCTGATTTATAAAGGATTGGCTCTGAATGCAGTTTCTCAATTAGGAATGCCGACAGATATGGTGAGTTATTTAGGTTATTTCCTTACCGGATTTGACGAGATAAAAACATTCGCTGGTTACGAGCGGATAATCTATGCAGTAGCTTTTGAGAATTCAACTACCTATCTTTTCGTTGATGGTAGTGCTGCAGCTTCAACGACAGAAAAACATTTCGGACTAAATGTTGGAACATCCATAGGTGAAATTGCGCTGGCAAATTCAAATGTCGATAAATATCTTCGTGATAACAACGGAGCAATCATAACAGATCAGTTTGGTGAACCGATTACCATCCTTGATGACGAGGGCGGAATTCACAGACGTATGAATGTAAGTCGTGGGTGCATTGCTCGAAATCCATTCTACGTTCGCTGGATCAACCGTTTGGGCGGAATTGATTATTGGTTGTTTGGAAAAAGCCAGGAGTTTGAAAAATCGATTGAAAACACATCAATCTACGACCTTTATGTCTTGAATACATCAACAGCAACCGAAAATCAAATACAGATTGATTTGGAAGCGAGCGAAAATGTTGTAGTTGGTGCTGAAAATCTGACGAGAAATGAGTATGAGGAATTGAGCCGAATACTTTACTCACCTTACGTGGAATGGTACGATGAAAGCAAGGCAAAATGGATGCGGATCATACCTGACAAAGGCGACACAAAAAACGACACAGCCGGTTATCGAAAATCAATCGAAATCAAATTTATCTTACCAAAGCCATACGTGCAATTTTAATGGGAGTATATGAATTCATAAAATCATTTGACGAGGAAACGATATATCGTTTAGCGGATTTCGGTCTGTTACGCGGTACCGTACTACGTGACATTGATGTCTATGAATTCTATCAGAATGAAGTATGCAAGTGCGAATCACGAATGCAGGCGCGGACAAATACGGCTGAAAACTACAATATCAGCGAGGAATTAGTAAGCAAAATAATTCAATCAATGCGATGAGAAAATATGAACTGAAAATAAAAGACTTGAACGGAGTTTGGCACACAGCAGATTTGGGAAATGATCTGCCGGCTATGAATTATCAAGTAAATGATATTGCTGAATTGAAAAACAGTCAGGCCGATTACTCACGACAGTTGAAACTTCCAAAGTCAGCTGTAAATCGTAAGATATTCGGGTATTCAGACATTTTCGAAAGTGTAACAAACGTACCTTTCAGAAGATTGGATTGCAGGCTTTTTTTGAATGATATTTATGTAGCCGGAATTGGCAGTTACTTAATATTAGACAGGGTGTCAGAACATTTTGAAGTTCAGATACTGGCCGGGAATGCCAACATCTTTGAACTTATGCAGAATGGAAATATGAGCGATATTGATTTAGGTTTCTATCAGCTTGGAAGCGTAACGTTTGGAGATTACTATCAGACAAATGCTAATTACTGCCTGCCGGAAGCAACATTTGTAAAAGGCGGTGATGTTGAATTGACACCTGCAAGGCGTTATCCGTTTGCATTTTTGATGAATGCAGTAAATAAAACATTAACCAAATATGGATATTCGCTGGTTCACAATTTAGGTGCAAACGTAAATAACCTGGCTGTATCGGTCAGCACATTCAATGTCGGAAATGTGCCATTTGTTTCGAGATTGTATTTCAAAGATAAACCGGCATCATACGGAGAAATCAAGATATTTGCACAAGGCCAACAAGGGGGCGTTGTAACTCTACGTGGTGTACAATATGCGCTTCCAGGTTTAACCGTCGTAACGCATTGGTACACGAGATATACGGCCAGGTACGATATGACGCTGAACATGAAAATTGATTTATACCGTTATCGATACTACACCGGATTGAGCAGTTTCAACGTGAAAAAATTCGATGCTGCAAACAATTTGATTGAAACGTATATGTCAGGTTCGTACGGAAACTACTACTATACGGTTATCATTGAATTGCTGACTGGCGAATACATAGAAGTCGATGCAAAAAAAGATGACGTAAGTTATGAATCAAAACCCTACACCGTTTATCCGTTTGCGCCATACATTGTTATAGATGTAGCATTTACATCTGTCAGCGTGAATAATTATACGAAAGTACAAACAGGAGATAATTTGTACATTTCGCCAAACATAGGATTTGAAAAGCAGTTGGATTTATTCAAAACATTCGTTCAATTGTTCGGTATGACAGTTTTCACAGATGCAATAGAAAAGAAAATATATGCTTTCACGCTCGAAAAGATTTACGAAAACAAATCTATCGCAAAAGATTGGAGCCGAAAACTACACGATAAAAATCATTCGTTTGATTTCGGATTGAAAAATTATGCTCAGATAAACTACATTCGATTGCTCGACAATGCAGATGATGTAGCTACTGACAGCGTATCATTCACCATTGACGATGAAACATTGGAAAATACAAAAGATTTGTTCACGATAGATTTCGAAGCAGGGATTGACAATCTGATTGGGAACGCACATACGGAAGCAAAAAAAGTGGCTAACATACCAATCGAGCGCGTTGATGGTGCTGAGGTTTCAGTTGAAGGTTGCAAAAATCATTTGGTGATAATCACACAAACAGAGGGTTCGTCTTTGAAATACTATGCAAACCATCAAAGGCTTTCATCATTCATAAATTACTACAAAAGATTGTACGATAACATTCTGGTTCGGTCAAAAATGATTGAAGTCGAATTCTATCTGACAGAAAAAGACATCGAGGAATATCGGAGCGTGAAAAATGGAATGCCGGGTTGTTTCATTCCGGTTTGGGTTGAAAAGTTTGGAGCGTATTTTTACATCAACAAAATAAAAAATTTCATTAGTGGTAAACTGACGAAAGTCGAATTGATAAGACTATAATGGCAGACGAAAAAAAAATATTATTATCAGTTGAGCTAAAAGCTGATCAGGCATTAAAAGCTATGTCTGAAACCAGAAAAGAGATTGAAAATCTAAAAAGGTTACAGAAACAGCTCGATACTTCAACCGAAGAGGGACGCGTTCAGTACGAAGCTTACGGTGCGAGTATTAGAGAATTAAACGGGAAATTACGCGAACAACAAAAAACGTATGATAATCACGTTAAATCGTTATTTGCCGAAAAAGATAGTATGCAGCAACTCAAAGCTGAATTGTCAAACTTAACACTTGCGTACAATAAACTTTCAAAAGAACAAAGGAACAGCGAGGCCGGTCTGACACTTAGGGATAAAATCAAAGGCATATCCGATGAACTGAAAGAAGCTGAGGG
>JBKEBE010000157.1:0-3864 GCA_047973025.1 Paludibacteraceae bacterium | reverse complement strand
GAGCTTACACCGGGTTTCTTGTCTTTCAGACCTGAATGTCCTTCGGCTTGATAGCGTTTCCATGTATTGCTAATGGTGTTTTTATTAACTCCAAGCGTTAAGGCGATATCACCCTTTTTATGACCTGCTTTTACTAACGAGATGATATTACGTCTCTGTTGTTCGCGAGATTCTTTTGATAGTTTTCTTGCATCTTGTTTCATGATGCAAAGATAATAAATATTTATGAAATAATTGCCGTCAGGTTAATACTATCGGTTCTTAACATACTCACTAAAATTTCAGTGTCATCTTTGATGTTTGCTTTCATGATCTTCTCATTGTCGGATAGTTCTCGTAAATTTATTTCTTTCAAAGGATAATTTTTGGATAATACATCATTTTTCTCGCACGAAAGCAAAATTCCTGCTAGCAATACGGCTACGATAATTACATTTTTTTTTCATAGCGATTTGTTTTAAAGATTAATATTAAATTTAATTCGCTATAAAAATATAAAAATATAAAAATAAAGTTAAATATCTAAAAATACGTAAATACTTGAGTGAAATCGGTCGCGAAAAGTAAAAAAATAGGTTCGGGCGAAGGCTTTCGTGGAAGGAATTAGCTACCTTTGTCCCGTTGCCGGAGAAATGGGACGGAACAACAAGATGGTTATTCCCAGAAATTTAAACTTTTTAGGGATTATATCCGTTTCATTATCAGCAAATAAATTGGAACTTATGGAAACAAACAAACCTTTTCAGCGGTTAATTCAGATTCAGGCTGAAAAATACGGTAGCCGAACCGTAATGCGAGACAGACATCTACTGTCCGATACGTGGGTAAACATCAGTTGGAATACCATGAGCGAAACAGTCGAAACCTTAGCGAAAGCCTTGCTTGAGTTGGGTGTAAAGCCACAGGACAGAGTTGCGCAGTTTTCGCAAAACAAGGCGGAAAATCTGATTGTCGATTTCGCGCTCTATCGGATTCGGGGAGCGGCAGTCCCCATTTATCCTACTTCGTCGCAAGCTCAGGTCGAGTTCATCACATCCGACGCCGGAGCGAATATTATCTTCGTCGGTGGGCAAAAGCAGTATGACATCGCCCAAGAAGCTCTGAAATCATCCGACTGTCTGAAAAAAATCATCGTATTTGAAAATGACGTTATTTTGTCGGACACCGGACACGCCATGTACTACGACGATCTACTTTCTTTGGGAGCCAACTCCGCCAAACAAAAAGAAGTAGAAGACATTAATGCCGGAATTAAGGAAGAAGACATTGCCTGCCTGCTTTACACCTCCGGCACTACCGGAAATTCCAAAGGTGTTATTCTTACCCACTTGATGTTAAACGAAGCCATGCGTATTCACCTCATACGGCTCTCACAGCTAACCGATGAAGATGTTTCGCTCGCGTTTCTTCCGTTGACACACGTATTTGAGCGAATGTGGTGTTATCTGCTTCTTTACATCGGTTCTACCATTTACATCAACCACAATCCGGCAGAGATTCAGACTACCCTGAAAGATGTCCGACCCACGCTGATGTGCGCCGTTCCCCGTTTTTGGGAAAAAGTTTATATCGGGGTAAAAGAAGTTTTGAATGGTTATTCGCCCGCCAAGCTCGCCATCGTAACCTGGGCGATAGCCGTCGGGAAGAACCACAATATTGATTACCTGAGACGCGGGAAAACACCGACCGGATTTTTAAAGACACAATACCGCTTAGCGGAAAAATTGGTCTATTCAAAACTAAAAACCACGCTGGGGCTTGAAAACGCGAAGGTGCTACCGGTTGCAGGAGCCAAGTTGGCTGACGAAATTACGTTATTTTTCAGAAGTATCGGCGTTCCGGTGGTTTACGGATACGGTTTGACGGAGACTACCGCTACGGTAACCTGCTTTGAAGATGAATACGAGATTGGTTCCGTAGGTACAATCATGCCCGATTTACAGGTAAAAATAGGCGCAGAAAACGAAATCCTACTCAAAGGAAAAACCATTACGCCCGGTTATTACAACAATCCGGTTGCCAACAAGGCAGGATACACGGATGACGGCTGGTTCCGAACAGGTGACGCGGGAGAAGTCCGGGACAATAGAATCTTTCTGACAGAACGCCTGAAGGATTTGTTCAAAACTTCCAACGGAAAATACATTGCGCCACAAGAAATCGAAACCCGCCTGGGTACGGACAAATACATCGAACAAGTGGCGGTCATCGGCGATGAGCGCAACTATGTAACAGCCATCATCGCGCCATCCATCCCACAACTGGAAGCCTACGCCAAGACGAACAAAATCGCCTACAAAAACGTGGATGAGCTACTTCAACATCCGGAGATTCATACGCTTATCGAGCAGCAAATAGCCGAACGGCAACAAGGCATGGCAAGCTATGAATACATCAAGGAATTCACGTTGATAAAAATTCCGTTTACTATCGAAACCGGCGAGCTGACAAATACGCTAAAAATCCGCCGGGCGGTAATTATGCAGAAATACAAGCATCAGATTGACGCGATGTATGCTTAATTTTTGGTTTTCAAGTTTAAATTATCTAAAAACAAGCGACAAACCAAACAATTCACTTGCTTAAAATTTAAAAAAATAGTACTTTTGCAGTGAAATTAGAAACAGATTAACGTTTATTCTAAAATTACAACAATATGGTAAGTTACAAAGAATTAGGCTTGGTAAACTCCAGAGAGATTTTCAAAAAAGCCTTTGAAGGCAAGTATGCCATTCCGGCATTTAACTTCAACAACATGGAACAGTTGCAAGCTATTATTTCGGCTTGCGTAGAAACAAAATCACCTGTAATCCTTCAGGTATCCAGTGGTGCGCGTAAATATGCCAATCAGACATTACTCCGCTACATGGCGCAAGGAGCTGTTCAGTATGCCAAAGAATTGGGATATGAAATTCCGATTGTGCTTCACCTTGACCACGGCGACAGTTTCGAACTTTGCAAAGACTGTATCGAGAGCGGTTTCTCTTCCGTAATGATCGACGGTTCACACCTTCCTTACGAAGAAAACATCGCGTTGACCAAAAAGGTGGTAGAATATGCGCATCAGTATGACGTTACTGTAGAAGGAGAGCTTGGTGTATTAGCCGGTATTGAAGATGACGTTGTCGCCGAGCATCATACCTACACCGAACCGGATGAAGTAATCGACTTCGTTACCCGTACAGGCGTTGATTCGCTGGCGATCTCCATCGGAACATCACACGGAGCCAATAAATTTACACCGGAACAATGCGAACGCGACGAAAACGGCGTGTTGATACCGCCACCGCTTCGTTTCGATATTTTGGAAGAAATCGAAAAACGCATTCCGGGATTCCCTATCGTGCTTCACGGCTCTTCTTCCGTGCCGCAACAATATGTGGCAACCATCAACCAATACGGTGGTGCGTTGAAAGATTCCATCGGTATCCCCGAAGAGCAACTACGCCACGCTGCCGAATCTGCTGTTTGTAAAGTCAACATTGACTCCGATGGTCGTTTGGCAATGACAGCCGCAGTACGTGAGGTGTTTGCGACAAAACCGGCAGAATTTGATCCACGTAAATACTTGGGACCTGCTCGTGACGAATTAAAAAAACTGTATATGCACAAAACTCAAAACGTGTTGGGTAGTGCAGGGAAAGCATAAAAACAGGGGTTAAATTCCAAAAAAATCCGAAGAAAATTTTCTTCGGCCTTTTTTTGTTCCGTCTTCTGTCTGTCCGGAGCGAAGTACTTCAACATTTAAATCACGGAAACCTCCAATTTATCGTCCCGAATCAACTCCAAGGCATGGAGAGAAGCCTGCTGATGCGATTCTTTTTTGCTGGCTCCCGTACCGATACAGACGGGTTTATTATTTAT
>JBKEBE010000082.1:0-4638 GCA_047973025.1 Paludibacteraceae bacterium | reverse complement strand
ACAAGAAACACGAAGATAGATAGTAACAATAAATTATTTCTCATACTGATGCAATTATAAATTTTGATGTTATCTGTACGGTTACTCTTTCTGAGTACCGTGAGCAGTAGTTTGTCGTCAATATTACATTAAGTTTACTATTTTTTTCGAATATAACAATGGCAAAACAACTCTTTACCTTTGCATTGAATGACTAAATGCAGTATATTCGCTTCATCCAAACAAGTTGAAATGTGACGCATTGAAATAAAAAGAACAAAGGTACGCAATTTCTGTTTTACGAAAAAGATGTGTAAGCCTAAAAAGGGTCAATAAACATCAATATCTCTATCATTCTTATCATACATCACTAACTTCTATTATAATCTACGAAATGGCTAATCACAATACATTGGGAGAAATCGGAGAACAGCGAGCACAAGCTTATTTACGCGAAAAAGGTTTTTCGATTAAACACAGCAATTGGTTTGCCGGAAAATACGAACTGGATATTGTGGCGGAAAAAGACGGATGGCTCGTCGTAGTGGAGGTCAAAACTCGTTCAACAGACACTTTCGAGCATCCGCAGGAAGCCATTACACCCCGAAAAATAAAAAATATAGTCAGTGCTACCCAAGAATACATCCTGCAATTCGATTGGCAGGGCGAAACCCGATTTGATGTTATTTCGGTAATCCCGTTAGGACAAAGTTACCGAATTGAACACATCGAAGACGCTTTTCTACCGCCATTAGCGTAAAATCTTTCTTTTCACTTTATCAGTCAAGATTGTTTCACTAATTTTGTAGTTCACAAAAAGTAACATTGCCTTTATGCTAAAATTTCAACAACATTACCAAAGATGAAAACATTAGAAAAAAATATTGCCGAAAGATTACTGAAAATAAAAGCGATCAAATTGCAACCCAACAATCCCTTTATCTGGGCTTCGGGCTGGAAATCGCCCATTTACTGCGACAACCGCAAAACATTATCCTACCCCGCAACACGTACTTACATTAAGAATTCACTCATCCATGTCATCTTGGAACTCTATCCCGAAGTAGAGGTAATAGCCGGAGTGGCTACGGGAGCTATCGCTCAAGGTGCTTTGGTTGCAGACGAATTGGGACTGCCTTTTATCTACGTTCGTTCAAGCCCCAAAGACCACGGACTGGAAAATCTGATAGAAGGAGACCTAAAACCCAAACAGAAAGTGGTCGTTATTGAAGATTTGATTTCGACCGGTGGGAGTAGTCTGAAAGCTGTCGAAGCTATCCGCAAAGATGGTTCCGAAGTGCTGGGTATGGTGGCTATTTTTACGTACGGATTTCGTCTTGCCGAAGAAAAGTTCAACAATGCGAAGGTAAAACTTACCACCCTGAGCAATTACGAAGCAGTTCTGACCGAAGCTCTTGCTACGACCTACATTAACGATGAAGATTTAAACACCTTGCGTGAATGGCGATTAAATCCGGCAGTATGGAAGAAGGACTCACAATCACTATCCTGAAAAATAGTACGCGACACCTACAATTCGTTAACATAACAACATGGATGTATGACAACCTATGAAAGTGAAATAAAAACCATAAATCAACCACAGAATGTGGTGTTTAACAAACTAAACGATCTCACACAACTCCGGAATCTACAAAGTACGAATCCGGAAAGAAGTAAAAAAACTGAAGCGTACTTTACAGATGTAGAATTCGAGAAAGATTCCGTGCATTTTTCCGTTGCGGGAATGGGGCGTATGGGGTTTCGTATCATAGAACGTGAACCCTACAAGACCATCAAACTGGAAGCCGAAGGTTCACCGATAGCCGCAAATGGGTGGGTACAGTTGCTTCCTGTTTCAGATACCGAGACGAAGATGAAAATAACCATCAAAGCCGAACTTCCAAACATGATAAAAACGATGGTGGATAGCAAATTAAAACAGGGGGTCGATACGATTGCCGAAGCAATTGTTTCGGTAATGAGCGATGAATAATGAGCGATATCCGGTAAATAACCTGTTTTGAGATGGTTGTAAAAATATTTCCTACTTCGGCAAGAACCAACATCAGATTCTTATTTTAAAGTATCCATCGACTAATTCATAACATCAAATGAAACTCTGGGAAAAAACGACAAAGCTTAACGAAAAGATCGAAAAATTCACGGTCGGACACGACCGCGAAATGGATATGTATCTGGCAAAATACGATTTACTTGGTTCAATGGCTCACATCACGATGCTCGAATCGGTAGGCTTGCTACAAAAGGATGAATTGGATGAGTTATTATCCGAGTTGAAAAAACTATATAAGGTAGCGGAACGAGGAGAATTTGTCATCGAAGACGAAGTTGAAGACGTACACTCGCAGGTAGAACTTATGCTTACCCGTAAACTTGGAGATGTGGGTAAGAAAATCCACAGTGGACGTTCGCGAAACGATCAGGTACTGGTAGATTTGAAACTTTTTACGCGCGCCGAAGTAGAAAAGACCGTAATGGCAGTTTCCACCCTTTTTGATGTGTTGATTTCGCAGAGTAATGCATTTAAAAATGTGCTGATGCCCGGCTACACTCATCTACAGATTGCCATGCCTTCGTCTTTCGGATTGTGGTTTGGGGCCTATGCCGAGAGTTTGGCTGACGACCTGCAGCAACTTCTTGCCGCGTGGAAAATTACCAATAGAAATCCGCTTGGTTCTGCCGCCGGTTATGGCTCATCATTCCCGCTAAATAGGCAGATGACAACCGATTTACTCGGATTCGGCTCAATGAACTACAACGTGGTATATGCTCAAATGGGACGCGGGAAGATGGAACGCGTAGTAGCCACGGCATTGGCAGGAATTGCTTCTACTGTCTCAAAACTGGCTTTTGACGCGTGCTTGTTTACTTCCCAAAACTTTGGATTTATCAAACTTCCAGATGAATTTACCACGGGTTCAAGCATTATGCCGCACAAAAAGAATCCGGATGTGTTTGAACTCACTCGCGCCAAATGCAATAAAATCCAATCCATCCCCCAACAAATCACTTGGATAACAAACAACCTTCCTTCAGGCTATTTTCGAGATCTACAACTTATCAAGGAAGTATTTATACCTGCGTTCGAAGACCTGATCGATTGTTTAGAAATGACAACGCTTATGATGGAGCGCGTTGAAGTGAATCAGAATATTCTAACTGATCCAAAATACGATTATCTGTTTAGCGTAGAAGAAGTCAATCGACTTGTTTTAAGTGGATTGCCATTTAGAGATGCTTATAAAAAAGTAGGATTAGCTATCGAGCAAGAAGAATTTGTACCGGATAAAAACGTTCATCATACGCACGAAGGAAGTATTGGCAACCTAATGAATGACGAGATCACGGCATATAAAAAAGAAATTGTAGCGTTGTTTGATTTCGAGCGGGTCAATAGTGCTGTAAAAAAACTGGTTGACTAAATTGCCATTGCTAAAGTAAACACACTTATTTTCGCGTCGCTGTATTTTTGCAATGCGTAAATGCAACTTTCAAGCGTGGAGCCCGTAGTAAGCACATCATCCACCAATAAAATATGTTTTCCGGAAAATTCTTCGGGTTTTCGCACGCTGAAGATTCCTGTCGTATTTTCAAAACGTTCATATACCGACTTTCGAGTTTGAGTCGTGTTCTCACGCGTCCGATAAAGATTATCTGTAGAAACGGGTTTATTCATTGCCACTGCCATTCCATGGCAGATAACATCACTTTGATTATAGCCCCGTTTCGCCTTTTTCTTTTCATGAAGCGGAACCGGCACCAGCACATCTACCGACGTAAAATTTTCTGAATCAAGCAAATCGACAGCTGCAAGTTTTCCGAGTACGATGCCCACTTCGCGATTTCCACGATATTTCAATTCATGAATAAGTTTTTGGAAGTCGGAGCCTTTTTGAAAGAAAAAGTATGAACTGGCTCGTTTAACCGGTACTTTTCCCCAAAACCGCTTTTCGACCGGATTGTCTTTCTGTAGATGATAATTCGTCTTCGGAATATCTCTAATACATTTCATGCACAGCTGACTCTCGTTTTCCACCAAATTTTCTCCGCAAATTAAACAGAGATTGGGATAAAACAAATCTACGAGGTAATGGAAGTGAATCAATGCCATTTTTTGCTCCGGTTTCGATATAATGCATTAAAAACGAAAGAATTCAAGCCATGCTTTACACAAAAGTAATAATAAACCGGCTTTTTTTGAAAATATTTTAGAAAAATTCAAATCCGAGAGGTAAATTAAATGAGAATTGTACGATTTTATCTGGTTGATTTTTACATTAAGGACACATGGAACACGTCATTCGTATTCTTTTGTGTTAAAGTTATTTAATACCGCTTCTTCATCCTGAATTTAGATATGTAACATAAAAGAATTATTTTAATGTTTATGATTATCCGCAATACTTCCTAAAAAGAATTGGACTAAAAAATTTGAAAAACAGCTTATAAATAATTTGCATATATCTCTGATTTTCATTATCTTTATAGCTTAAACAACCTAAAGGTAAGCAAGAATGAAAATCCTGAATTTTGCACTAAATTTTCCCGATGAGGATACTTGTCGCATGAAATTTAAAGAACAAAGAGACCAAATCGGCGTTGTTTGTCGTCATTGTAATTGTAAAGAGCACTATT
>JBKEBE010000133.1:0-19806 GCA_047973025.1 Paludibacteraceae bacterium | reverse complement strand
TCGTAAGCCTGTTTGTTTTCGAGCCAATAGTGCTCTTTACAATTACAATGACGACAAACAACGCCGATTTGGTCTCTTTGTTCTTTAAATTTCATGCGACAAGTATCCTCATCGGGAAAATTTAGTGCAAAATTCAGGATTTTCATTCTTGCTTACCTTTAGGTTGTTTAAGCTATAAAGATAATGAAAATCAGAGATATATGCAAATTATTTATAAGCTGTTTTTCAAATTTTTTAGTCCAATTCTTTTTTGGAAGTATTGCGGATAATCATATTTATTTATTAATCTTTTTTTGTAATGTACCTAAAATTCATTTATTGTTTCTTTGACACAACACTCTTATCCGGCTCTACCGTCGGACGATGCCGGTAATTCTCCTGAAAAATACCGTTTTGAGCTGTTTTCAGATGTACGATTGATACGAAGTTCTTCCTTTTATACAACCCAAAATGTATATAAAATACAGAGTTTTGCGGGTAGCCGGTAAAGTCTTTTAACGCGTATCATGGATTATTTTCAAAGCGCGTTCCGCATCTTCTTCTTTTACCAAGAGTTGAATTCCGTTTCCCATCGCTCCATTCATATTCGGATAGAGCGACGTGTAATGCTCATTGGAGATTATGCATTCAATGCCTTCATTTGCCAAGTTGCCCTGAATCAGTTTGGCTTCAAAGGAATTGTTACAAGATTTTAAAATAATTGTTTTCATCGCAAAGCTATTTTAGTAATCTCATTTTTAGTATCTTCACATCGTCCAAGGGTCTATCCGATGAATCGGTCTTTGTTCCGGCTATCTTTTCTACGGTTTCAAGACCTTCCACCACTTCTCCAAATACAGTATAACTTCCATCCAGATGAGGTGTGCCGCCGATAGTTCCATAATCTTTTCGGGATTTTTCGCTGAATGGTATGGTTGAATCATTAGAGGCGCGCTCGGCAGATTTGATTTTATGCTGTTCCAAAGCATCCAGCTCCTTGTCCGTAAGCTGTCTCCCTTCCACGATATAAAACTGGCAACCCGAAGAAGCTTTCTGCGGATTAACGTTATCTCCTTGACGAGCTGCCGCCAAAGCCCCTTTCTTGTGATAAATGATTGGTAATCTGAATTCTGCCGGAATGGTATATCCAACGTCTCCTCCACCAAGCTGCATGTTTGATTTTGCCGTTTTGGAATCCGGATCGCCGGCTTGAATCATAAAATGATCAATAACTCGGTGGAAAAGTACACCATCGTAGAACTTTTCGTTTACCAATTTCAAAAAATTGTCTCGATGAAGCGGTGTCTCGTTATACAGTTTAACGATGATTACCCCTTGGGTGGTCTCTATGCGTACTTTCTGTTCTTTCGTGTTGTTTCTTTTCTTGAATAGGACACACCCTCCAAAAGCAGATAACACCATTAAAACAACCAAAAAGTGAACTATAAATCTAATTTCACTCATCTGAAAAAGTATGTTTGCTACCAAGCAGGAACCGGTATCCTGCCTGCGTTTTCTTACTTATTCAACTATAAGGTAATAAAGGAAGATAAAAATCATCGAACGTCAAAGTTAAAACTTTTCGTCAAATCATTCGGTAAATTTCCTGTTTTTGTACGATATTTTATTAAATTTGCGACAAACAAAACTCTCCGATGAGCAGAATCTTCGAATTTACATTTCCATATCGCTTGGTTAGAAAGTACATGCTTTTTGCGTACGATCAGTTTTACGATGAAATTATTGTTCGTGGAAGAGAAAATCTGCCATCTGACGATTCTGCCATCATTTTTGCACCCAATCACTTGAACGCGTTAATGGATGCCTTAGCCGTTTCATACGTCATGCCTCCGCGTAAGGCTGTAATCTACCTTGCGCGTGCCGATTTTTTTACCAAAAAGACCATCGCCGATGTGTTGCATTTTGCCAAGATTTTGCCGGTCTTCCGCATGCGTGACGGGTTCGATAAATTAGATAAAAATAACAAGACTTTTTACGAATGTATTGATGTGCTACGTTTTGGACATGCCGTGTGTATCATGCCCGAAGGAGGACAAGGTGAAGAACACCGCGTTCGTCCGCTTTCAAAAGGAATTTTCAGGATAGCGTTGGATGCTCAGCTGGAATTTGGGACGGAACGAAAAGTTAAAATTATTCCCTTTGGGATAGACATGGAGGATTTGATAGCATGTGGGAAACATCTTATCATAAACATCGGGAAGCCAATAGATGTACAAGATTATATAACGGATTATCAGACCAATCCTCCTACTGTTGTCAATGAGATGAAACGTGTATTTCATCAGCGACTTTCCGATTTGACACTTGATCTAGCTACGAGTGAAAATTACGTCCCATTCGAGACCATCTCGGAAATTATGGGTTACGAGTATTCGGAGCCGGCACCGAAAGAAAATAGAACGTTTGAACAATTCAAATTGAAACAAAAAGCGGCTAAGACGCTTGTCGAAATAGAGAAGTCGTCGCCCGAAATGATGAATGAGTTAAAACAACTCGGCACAGATTACAATACAAAAATTAAAAAACTACACTTTCAATCGAATGTTTTCAGCCAATTAAAATCCGAAGACACAAGTTTTCTCCGTTTCTTATCACTATTGCTTACACTTCCTTTTTTCGTTTTTGGATTTTTGACAAATATTTTGCCTTCTCTGCTAACGATTAAGATTCGGAAAGCGTTGAAAATAGAGTATAGTGGTTTTTTCAGTTCCGTTCACTTGGGAGTGGGCATGCTACTATTCCCATTGTTTTATGCGTTGCAAGGTGTCCTTTTTCATCTACTGCTGTCTCCTAATTGGTTTATAACATTGAGTTTTATGCTCATGGAGTTTTTCTCTTTCAAATTTTCACTTAAATGGCACACAAATCTGGTACAATACCTGCAAAAAGTTAAATTCAACAGCCTGCTCGTAGCAGAGGTAGAACAATCAAGCATGCTTTACAAGCTAATTGAACTTCGCAATAAAATCGTGTATCGTATGAACACTAAAAACAAAGGGAACCTATAAAGATTCCCCTTGTCAATAAGCAAGTTAAGTGTGTGTGATTCGCTCCGTTTACTTGTCGTAAAAGTTGTCGGTTGGTTGAACTGCTTTTTCAAAAAACCTATGCCAGATAGGATGTCAACATCCAAACTTCCTTTTCCTGTCCGCTAATATAGTCTCCCAAAAGTGCTACAGTAGCGTCATCGCCAATCTCAGATGCTTCCACAATCAAAGCTCGCTCCGAAGCAATCAAATACTTGTATGTATCAAGAATAGATTTAATCGCCTCTTTTCCATCATCGATTACACCTGTTTCCTTAATCTTTGATACGTTTAGATAGACGGTAAAGGTATGAACCGGAGTTTCACCCAACATCAGAAGGCGTTCAGCTATTTCATCTACTTTCTCAGCGGCATCATCGTACATTTCTTCAAATTTTTCGTGGAGTAAATAGAATTTTTCACCCTTAATATTCCAGTGAAATCCTCTAAGATTGGTATAATACACTTGATAATCAGCCAATAACTGTTGTAAACCTTCTGTAACTTTTTGGACATTTCTAAGTCCTGTGATTTCTAATGTTTTCATCTGTTTCTTTTTGTTTAATTGTTGAAATTTGAATTGATGCAAAGGTACAAAAGTAAACAAATAAACCAAACTGATAAAATTTATATTAAAATAGATTTTTATTATATCTTTTTGATTTTTATCCTGCCCAGCCTTCTCTATCTAAGTTACGGTAGTTAATAGCCTCGGCAATGTGATGAGAAAGGATGTGATCAGAATCGTCCAAATCGGCGATGGTGCGAGAAACTTTCAGAATCCGGTCATAAGCGCGGGCGGAAAGATTAAGACGTTGCATGGCAGTTTTCAGTAGCTCGCTACCTTCTTTGTCCGGTTGCGCATACAATCGCAACAACTTCGAAGTCATCTGCGCGTTGCAATACACACCATCATCATCCCTGAAACGCAACTCCTGAATTTCACGCGCTTTGACCACCCGTATTCGGACTTGTTCACTACTTTCAGACTCTTTCTGTTCCGACATTTTTTCGAAAGGAACCGGAACGATTTCAATGTGTATGTCAATCCGGTCAAGTAGTGGACCGCTGATCCGACTTAAATATTTCTGCACGACACCCGGCGCGCAAACACAGTCACGCGTAGGATGGTTGTAGTATCCGCACGGACACGGATTCATGGAAGCTACCAGCATAAAACTGGCAGGGTATTCTATGGCAAATTTTGCACGTGAAATGCAAATTTTACGATCTTCGAGTGGTTGTCGCATAACTTCCAATACCGTCCTTTTGAATTCGGGAAGCTCGTCGAGAAACAGGACGCCGTTGTGAGCCAGCGAAATTTCGCCCGGTTGCGGAAAAGTTCCGCCACCTACCAGCGCAACATCGCTTATGGTGTGGTGTGGACTTCTGAAGGGTCGTTGTGAAATCAAAGAAGCATTGTTGGCGATATTTCCGGCTACGGAATGGATTTTGGTCGTTTCGAGTGCTTCATGAAGCGTCAATGGGGGGAGGATCGTCGGTATCCGTTTAGCTAACATGGATTTTCCTGCCCCCGGAGGACCAACCATAATGATGTTATGCCCGCCGGCAGCCGATACTTCCAAGGCTCGCTTCACGTTTTCCTGTCCTTTTACATCTGCAAAATCGATTTCGGACAGGTTCAGCTGATGGTAAAATTCATCTCGCGTGTTGACAACAGTCGGTTCAAGTGTTGCAGTGCCTTTGAAGAAGTCAACCACTTCTCTTATGTTTTCAACTCCGTAAACATCCAAATTGTTTACAACAGCAGCTTCACGCGCGTTCTCCTTGGGTAGGATAAATCCTTTTATTTTTTCTTCACGCGCTTTGATGGCGATAGGAAGCACACCCTTTATCGGTTTTAAACTGCCGTCTAATGATAATTCACCCATAATGACGTACCGGATCAATTTATCAGCCGGTATTTTCTCCGCAGCCGCCATGATACCTATTGCCAATGGCAAATCATAAGCCGAGCCTTCTTTTCGAATATCTGCCGGAGCCATATTGACAATAATCTGCTTACGTGGCAAGTCATACCCGTTATATTTCAATGCTGAAACCACCCGTTCATGACTCTCGCGAACCGCGCTATCCGGTAATCCCACTATCATAAACCGGATCCCTTGCGAAACGTTAACTTCTATGGTTACGATAGTGGCATTAATGCCTTGCACGGCTGCTCCAAATGTTTTGACAAGCATTTTTTGAGTTTTAGGTATTTACACGAAAAGGAATAGGACTCAGCTATCTGAAAAAGATTGATAAACAAAGATATGCAATAACAAAAGAAATACAAAGAAAAAATCTTGGTATCTATAAAGAGCGGATTTGAAGTCCGGAGTTTAAATTCCGGTATAATTTCTCGGAGTTATACGACGCAATTCTTCTTTTACGCTTTCTCCAACATGCAATGTCTCAATAAAATTGTGAATTGTTCTTTCGTTGATTGTATCGTTGGTACGAGTCAACGCTTTGAGTGCTTCGTAGGGTTCGGGATATTTTTCTCTGCGAAGTATGGTTTGAATACCTTCTGCCACAACCATCCATGCATTATCCAACTCTTTATAAACCGCAGTTTCGTTCAGTACCAACTTATCCAAACCCTTCAAAAGACTTTGCGTTGCTATCTTGGTGTGAGCGAATGGTACACCCACGTTGCGAAGTACGGTACTATCCGTTAAATCTCTTTGTAGGCGTGAAATGGGGAGCTTTTGGCTTAAAAAATCAAAAGTAGCATTCGCCATTCCCAGATTGCCCTCCGCGTTTTCAAAATCAATAGGATTCACTTTGTGTGGCATGGCTGAGGAACCAATCTCGCCATCTTTGATCTTTTGTTTGAAATATTCCATGGAAACATACATCCAGACATCCCGGCTGAAATCAATTAGTACCGTATTGATACGTCTGAGACAGTCAAAGAGTGATGCCAAATTATCATAATTAGAAATTTGGGTCGTACAAAGCTCCCGTTCCAATCCTAATTTTTCTTTCAGAAAACGATAGGCAAACGCTTTCCAGTCAGTAGTCGGATAAGCTACGTGATGCGCATTGAAATTTCCGGTTGCACCGCCAAATTTTCCACTGTGCGGAATGGCTTTCAATTGATCTATCTGCTGATTCAGACGACTCACAAAAACCAGCATTTCTTTGCCCAAACGCGTAGGAGAAGCAGGTTGTCCATGCGTTTTGGCAAGCATAGAAACATCGCGCCACTCATCCGCTTTGCGAGTAAGCATTTTTACCAACAGCTCCATTTCCGGAAGATAGACTTCATCAACTGCTTGTCTGATCGAAATAGGTACTGAAGTATTATTGATATCTTGCGACGTTAATCCGAAATGGATAAATTCTTTGTATTCCGATAGTCCATTTTCATCGAATTTTTCCTTCAGAAAGTATTCAACAGCTTTCACATCGTGATTGGTAACACGTTCAATGTCTTTTACTTTTTGCGCGTCAGCATTATCAAACCGCTCACAAATTTCGCGTAATTTCGGAAAAGCACTAACCGGAACTGCGACCAACTGTTTCAAAGGGAGCTCGCAAAGTGCTATAAAATACTCCACTTCCACGAATACACGGTAGCGTATTAGTGCAAATTCCGAAAAATATTTGGAATAAACCGATGTCTTGAGATAATAGCGTCCGTCAATCGGAGAAATAGCGTTGAGTGCGGAAAGTTTCATAAGATATTTATTTTTGAAAAATTGAAAAACAAAATTAATACATTTTCAGAGAATAGTAAAAAAAACAAAATCTGGCACAAAAAAAATCTTTTATGCTGCTAAATACAATTTTTTTTGTAATTTTACAAAATTGTATAAACATACACAATTTAATTAATAGTAATTATCAATTTAACAATGAGAAAATTAAGAACTGTATTAGTCATCTTATCAGTTGTTTTGCTGTCGGCAAGCACATTCGCCCAACAATTTCAACCACTACCATTGGACTCGAAAATCCGTTACGGAGTACTCGAAAACGGACTAACCTACTACATTCGGCACAACGAAGAGCCGAAGCAAAGAGCCGAATTTCATATTGCTCAAAATGTAGGAGCTATTTTGGAAGAAGACCATCAGAATGGTTTAGCGCATTTCTTGGAACACATGGCGTTCAACGGCACCAAGAATTTTCCGGGAAAAGGCATTATCAACTATTTTGAAAAACAAGGCGTGAAATTCGGTTACGACATCAACGCTTACACTTCGCTTGATGAGACCGTTTACCGACTATCCAACGTACCAACCGCCCGTCAGGGAATGTTAGACAGCGCGTTACTCGTACTTCACGACTGGAGTGGTTTCATCACGCTTGCCGGCGAAGAAATCGACAGCGAACGTGGTGTTATCCGTGAAGAATGGCGCACGGGAAATGACGCCAATCGCCGTATGTGGAAATTATCAAACGGACAACGCTATCCGGGTAGCCAATATGCCAAACGCGATGTAATTGGCGACACGGCTGTTATCAACAACTTCTCGCATGACGCTTTGCGCGCTTACTACAAAAGGTGGTATCGTCCCGATCAACAGGCTATCATCATTGTAGGCGATGTGGATGTGGATTTGATGGAGCAAAAACTCAAAACCATGTTTGCGGATATCCCACGCAAAGAAAATTTTGGCGAACGCCCTATTCACGAAATTACGGATAATAAAGAACCTATCGTGGCTGTTGTTACTGATTCCGAAGCACGCCAAACACAGATGAGAATCGACTTTAAAAAAGACAAACTACCCAAAGAATTGCAACTTTCCATGGCAGGTTACAGCATGGGAACTTTAAATAATATTATCGGTTCTGTACTGAACGAGCGCTATGAAGAAATAACGATGCAGGCAGACGCGCCTTTCGTGGGGGCTTTCTCTACCTACGCCGGATTGGTTAAATCAAAAGACGCATTTATCAACATCGTAATACCGAAAGAAGGGCAAGAATTGGAAGGCTTCAAAGCTTTAGCACTCGAATTGGAAAAAGTAAAGCGTTTCGGATTTACCAACGCGGAAGTAGAACGTGCAAAAACGAACTTGCTGACTTCTATGGAAAAAGCCTACAACGAGCGGGATAACCAGAACAGCCAACGATTAGCCCGCGAGTACATCCGTAATTATTTGGATAATGAGCCTGTCCCCGGTATCGAAACCGAGTTTGATTTGGTAAAAATGATTCTTCCACAAATTTCCGCAGACGCGGTCAACCAAGTAGTAAAATCGTATATAACCGATGAAAACGTTATCATAGACGTTACAGCGCCAAAAAAAGCGGAGGTAAACGTTCCTACCAAAGAACAACTGCTTGCAGCTTTTACGGATGCGAAAAATGCCGAATTAACGGCTAAGGTTGAAGAAGAAGTCAGTCGTCCACTGATAGAAAAAGCGCCCAAAGCCGGAAAAGTAAAGAAAATCACAAAAAACAGTGCTTTGGATGCTACAGAAATGACATTGAGCAATGGAATCAAATTGGTCTTCAAACCTACCACTTTCAAAAAAGATGAAATTTCGATGACAGCATTCAGCGATGGCGGTTTATCTAAGGTAAGCAATGTGGCAGACCTTCCTTCCGCTTCACTGGCAACAGCTATTGTACAATCCAACGGTATTGGGAACTTCACTGCCGTAGAATTGAGTCGCGTGCTTACCGGAAAAATTGCTTCTGTAAGTCCGTATATCAACACCTATTCCGAAGGAATGACCGGTTCGTCATCCGTGAAAGATTTTGAAACTTTGCTTCAGCTTGTTTATTTGCATTTCACTCAACCCCGTAAAGACGATAATTCATACGAAGCTTTGATGAATATGCTACGTACTACCTTAGCTAACGCTGAGAAAAATCCTAGCAAAGCATTTAGCGACAGTGTACGGTTGACAACGTCGGATCACGACCCGCGCACCATCATCCAAAATATGAAAATGTTGGATGCCATCAATCAGGATAAAGCGATCGAAATATACAAACAACGCTTCGCGAATCCGGGCGACTTTACCTTTGTATTTGTAGGCAATATTGACCCGAACGACAAAGCTATCCAACAACTGCTTACCACGTATCTCGGCGGACTGAAAACCACCAAAGGGAAAAAAGAGACTTACGACAAAGTGTATCGTCCGGCACCGAAGGGAATGGTGAAAAACTATTTCAATCGTGAAATGCAGACAAAAAAAGCATCCAATCGCATTCAGTACACGGGCGATATGCCTTTCAACATCAATTCGATGGTAACGGCAGATGCCATCGGCGACATTCTGAATATGCGGTACATGGAGAGTATCCGCGAAAAAGAAGGCGGTTCGTATGGCGTAGGAGTAAGAGCCTATGCCGCGAATGTACCTGAGGAAAAAGCCACTTTGCTGATGCAGTTTGATACCGATCCGGATAAACAAGCCCGCTTGATGGAAATCATACACCAAGAAGTAGATGAAATTGTAAAAAACGGACCGCTTGCCGAAGACCTGCAAAAAGTAAAAGAAAATCTGCTGAAACAACATGAACAAGACTTGGAGCAAAACAGCTGGTGGTCAAGTACATTGAAAACGTATTACGAAGACAAAATAAATAACTTCGCCGATTACAAAAATGCGGTAAATGCTTTGGATGCTTCTTCCATTCAACAAACACTGAAAAAAATCGTTGAGCAAGGAAACGTCATCGAAGTGGTAATGATGCCCGAAGATTAATCGTAGTTCGATAGTTCACATTCCAGTAAAAAGCCCGATAGTCTCTGTCGGGCTTTTTTTAGGGCTACAATCCTAAATTTTGATTGTTAAAAGGAATTTGTTTTATACTTTTGTAGGTTAAAAGTACTCGAATGAAAGTAGCCATACTCAAATACAACGCCGGCAATATCCGCTCAGTCGATTTTGCACTAAAAAGATTAGGCATTAACGCCACGATAACGGATGATCACACAGAAATCACGTCTGCCGACCGCGTAATTTTTCCCGGCGTAGGCGAGGCATCTTCGGCAATGAACTACTTGAGAGCAAGAAAATTGGACATCTTGATTAAAGAACTGAAACAACCTGTGCTGGGCATCTGTCTTGGAATGCAGCTGATGTGTCGCCATTCCGAAGAAAACGACACCGACTGTCTGGGTATTTTTGATATGAATGTGCTGAAATTTATCGGAGAGAATCTGAAAGTACCGCAAATCGGATGGAACAATATTTTTTCTCTGAAAACGTCTCTGTTTGAAAACGTATCCGAGAAAGATTATATGTATTTTGTACACAGCTACTACGTGGAAAAGTGTGCCGAAAGCATCGCGTTGACCGATTACGGATTGGAATATAGTTCTGCCATTCAAAAAGACAACTTTTTCGCGGTTCAATTTCATCCAGAAAAATCAGGTCAAACCGGACAAAAGATTTTAGAAAATTTTATTAATGGATAACGTTTCCAGACAGTTATTTGGTTAACGTTAAGGCATAAAACCGGAGTAGAGAAATTTGAAAATGAATTTTACTGTACAACATACCGACCCTAAATCACAAGCTCGAACAGGACTTATACAGACCGATCATGGTGAAATAAGGACACCTATTTTCATGCCGGTAGGCACGGTCGGGAGTGTCAAGGGCGTTCATTTTCAAGAATTAAAGGATGAAATAAAAGCCCAAATCATACTCGGGAATACCTATCATCTGTACCTTCGTCCGGGAACAGAGATAATAGAACAAGCAGGCGGTCTGCACAAATTTAACAGTTGGGATAAGCCCATCCTGACCGATAGCGGTGGTTATCAGGTCTTTTCGCTATCAAATACCCGCAAGATGCACGAAGAAGGGGTTACGTTCAGCTCACACATTGACGGGAGCAAGCACCTTTTTACACCGGAGCGCGTAGTGGATATTCAGCGGAGTATCGGCGCGGACATTATGATGGCATTGGACGAATGTACGCCTGGTACAGCCGATTACAACTACGCCAAACAATCCATGCAGCTTACCCACCGCTGGCTTGAAAGGGGATTGAAACGATTTGACGAGACACAGCCAAAATATGGCTATTCTCAGACCCTTTTCCCCATTGTGCAGGGGTGTGTATATGAAGATTTGCGCAAAGATTCGGCTAAATTCGTCGCCGATCAAAATTGCGAAGGCAATGCCATTGGCGGATTGGCGGTAGGCGAACCGGCGGCAGTGATGTATGAGATGATTGATGTTGTGAATGACATTCTACCCAAAGATAAACCCCGCTACTTGATGGGAGTAGGTACGCCGATTAATATTCTGGAAGCCATTGAACGGGGGGTAGATATGTTTGATTGTGTAATGCCTACGCGAAACGGACGTAACGGAATGCTTTTCACATCACAAGGTATCTTGAATATGCGCAATGAAAAGTGGAAAAACGATTTCTCTCCGATAGATGAAAATGGTACCGCGCTGATTGACAAAGTGCATACGAAAGCATACTTACGTCATTTGTTTGTCAGTAAAGAATTACTGGCGATGCAAATCGCGTCCATACACAACTTGGCTTTTTATCTTTGGCTGGTTGATGAAGCGAGTAAACACATTGAAATTGGAGATTTTACGAATTGGAAAAAGGATATGGTAGTAAAATTGGGGACACGATTATGAATTGGCAAAAGATCGGATTAAAAAAATTAGATGTATATATCGTCAAGAAATTCTTGGGGACATACTTCTATTCTATCATTCTGATACTGAGTATAGCAGTAGTTTTTGACCTTACCGAGAAAATTGATAACTTCTACGAATACAATGCCCCTTTTAAAGCGATTGTAATTGATTACTACCTGAATTTTATCCCTTTTTTCGCCAATATGTTTACACCACTCTTTACCTTTATTTCGGTAATATTCTTTACTTCCAAAATGGCAAACAATACGGAAATTATCGCGATATTATCCAGCGGTATGAGTTTCAACCGATTGATGCGCCCCTATTTTATATCAGCCATGGTTATCGCGATAATGGCTTTTGCTTTAGGAGCCTTTGTTATTCCCTATTCCACAAAAAAAATGCTTGTATTTGAAAATCAATATATTAAGCCATTTAAATCCGATAACACTCGTAACGTGCAGATGGAAATCGAAAAGGGTGTAATCATGTACATTGAGCGATACGAAATAAGCTCCAATACCGGATACTCTTTCTCGTTGGAATCCTTTGAGGACAAAACACTCGTATCCCGGTTAACTGCCGAATCCATCAAATGGGATTCGCTGTATCATTGGAGAGTTTCTAATTACGTGGAGCGGGAATTTGACGGAATGCGCGAAAAACTGACACGCGGAACACAGTTGGACACGATAATAAAAGTCAAGCCGGAAGAATTTTTCATTACCGCGAAAGAAGCACCTGAATTGAACTTAATCGAATTGAGGACTTTTATCAGAAATCAAAAAGAGCGTGGTGTCGGAAGCGTACAGGCGTTTGAAGACGAGTACTATAGACGGTACTCATACCCGATTTCTATTCTCATAATGACCTTAATCGGCGTATCGCTCTCGTCACGGAAAGTACGCGGAGGCATGGGTCTCAATCTTGGTATTGGGCTGGGACTAAGCGCGCTGTTTGTCGTCTTTACAACCATGTCCACCACGTTTGCCGTAAATAACGCGATGCCTATCCTACTGGCTGTGTGGCTTCCTAATATTATTTTTCTAACCGTGGGGATATGTCTTTACTTGAAGGCTCCCAAATAATTTTGTAAGCTCAAGAATCGGAAAGTTATACTATTCACTTGATAAATAGCAATAAGTAGTATAAAATAATTCTCAAAAACTATAAAGATAATTCTTTTATACTACTTAATTTTCTTTATTTTTGCAAAGAAAAACACCTATGGCATCCGAAAATAAAATACTGAAGTATCTGAGATACTTTGATTTAAGAAACGAATTGGAGAGCTTCGATAAGATTCAAAGTGATGTAGAAAAAGGGATTGTATTTAAAGGCACTAATCTTTGGATTTTAATCTGTGCTATCCTGGTAGCATCAGTGGGGTTAAACATGAATTCCACGGCTGTAATTATCGGCGCTATGTTGATTTCTCCTTTGATGGGACCGATAAATGGGATGGGGTATGGGCTTGCCACGTATGATTTTCTATTATTCAAACGTTCAATAAAAAATTATATTTTCGCCGTCGTGGTCAGTCTTCTGACTTCTGCACTTTACTTTGTCATCTCTCCTGTTAGTACGGCACATTCTGAATTACTCGCTCGTACCAGTCCTACCATCTACGATGTTTTCATCGCTCTGTTTGGGGGGGTAGCCGGCATGTTGGCACTTAGCAGTAAATTGAAAGGTAATGTAATACCCGGTGTTGCCATTGCAACGGCACTTATGCCTCCTATTTGTACCGCCGGTTACGGTTTGGCGAAACTGGACTTTAACTTTTTCTTCGGAGCGCTTTATCTTTTTACCATTAATACTGTTTTTATCGCGGTGGCTGCTCTACTCGTTGCGCAAATTCTGAAATTTCCTATCCGCACGATTGTTGATACCGACCGAGCCAAACAAGTAAACCGATACATTACATTAATTCTCTTCATTACTGCGGTTCCGAGTGTGTTCTTTGGGGCTAAATTGGTTAAAGACGAAAAATTTAACGATGCCGCTAAAAGATTCGTCAACAGTGTAACGGTACAGGAAAAAAGCTACTTGCTCGAAAGTTCCATTAATTCAAATGCCCGTTCAATTCAACTTATTTATTCCGGATACGGCATCTCAGACTCTGCGAAATTGAGTCTAAAAGATGTAGCTTACAAAATGAAGCTCGACAGCAGTAAACTCACCATTTTAAGTGGAACTGACGAGTCTCAACTACACCCTGAAACGCAACGGAAACTTGCCGAATCTCAGACTCTGAGCGAGCAAATGGTAACGACGACATTTGCACTCCAGCAGGCACAAGTAAAATTAGACAGCATCAATCGGATGGATAGCAAAGGGAAAACCATTCTTGCCGAAGTAAAGCAGTTTTACCCGCAAATAACGACTTGCGCATATACAGAAACGTATATTCACCCGGATACGCTAAAAACTCCAATTGTCATTTACACGTCAGATGATGCAATTGGGAGGGCGGACAGAAACAAGATAATTAACTGGACCCGGTCAAGAGTAAACAATGAAAATGCTACCGTATATTTTGAATAAGTGGGCGTTGTAGAAAAACGCTCGTTGTGATGATAATAAAAAATAGCATCACTTTCGTGTAAAATATATAAACATTAGCGGGTGTGGGCTACTTTTATGACAAAATAGCATAATGTTTAAGCGGGTTACAACTTTCAAATTACACTTTATCTGCCATTGCTTATCACAGTTTAGTTCTCAATAAAGTTATCATAACTGTCAGTTTTTGCTTTATCTATTTTGTAATTACCGTCTTTATCTTTGATAATCATCACGCTGTCAAAACCTAATTCGTTCATTTTTTTGTAGGTTAATAACTCTCCTGCTTTCACCTGAAATACTTTTCGTAAAAGCCAATCAGATAAAGCTTTATTTGGATTCGTCATTAACGCTTTTGAATTGTCTTGACACACTTTTGCACTAAAAATTTCGCCGGTTGGAATTTTTAAATTAAAATGAGTGTCACGTGCAGGAAAAAAGTTTGGAAAATATTTGTGAATTTCGATAGGAATTGGAATATAAACTTCTCCAGAATCACGTTTCCTGCCACCTGCATTCCATTGATTTAATCCACTCTTTTCAAACACAAACTTTTGCTTATTTTTGTAACCGTAAAGCGGAAGAATAACATAATTAATTCCACGAATTAATTTGTCTGTTGCCGGTTTAAGTATCTTATTTTCAAATAAGTTTAATAAAAGAGTGTAAGGGTCATCAATAATTTCAACGGGAAGGTAAAATGCACTTTGCGGAATATGAAAGTTTCTAAAAAGTGTATTTTTTGAATAATTAAAACGATAAATATTTTTGTCGTCTTCAAATTGTAAACTTGCTTGATTTTCTTTTATTGAATGAATTTTTGAAATGTCAATTTTATCGTAATCTGTTTCAAAAAGTATAATTTCATTCTCTTTCCTTGCAACTATATGATATAGAGAACTTTTAATGTCATATAAACGATTTGCCAAAGCAATTCTGTCATTTCTAAATTCAGAAAGTTTAATTGCTAAATCTTTGCCTTTGAATTGGGCTAATTCTCTCGAGAGCGTATTAAATTCTGCAATTTTTTCTGTACTATAATTAGTTGGACAAGTAAACGTTTTTAATCCTATCCCGATTGAATCAAGATTTGCGTCAAATGCAGTATCTGAACGAGATAAGTTTTCTGCAGAAAAACTTCGACAAAACACATTCTCTGCAACTCTATAATTGATAAAAGGTATTGAACTTTCACTGAATAGACCAGATAATTTTGCAATAGACGACAACAATTTAATGTAATCTCCATTATTTTCTAAATCAATTTCAGCAAAAGTTTTCATAAAACTTTTATTATTTCATCACTAATTCTTTTGATTAAGGGCATTGTTACAGAATTACCTGCTTGCATATATAGTTTACTGTCTGCAATTTTAGGTAGAATATATTTATCCATTGGATAACCTTGAAATGCAAAACATTCTTTTGGTGTTAGTTTTCTAATTCCAAAATCATCTTTAACCAATGGAACATTATGTCCACCGGCACCCATATTTGCTGTAAGTGTCGGACAAACGTTACTTTTATTCTCTCTCACATAAACTCTACGCCATTGATAAACAGTATTTTTGCTGTTCATCGTTTTTTCTAACTCCGGATAATATTGATGGTCTTTTCTGTAGTAGTATTTGTCGTCTTGTTTCCCTTGCTCTAAAATATCGTGTATTTTTTTAGTTAAAGGAACTTCATTTGGAAAAGTAAACTTTTTATAGTTCTTTACTTGTTTTGGGTCAAATGCAACAATAAAAATACGCTCTCTATTTTGCGGTATATTTGCGTAAGTCATTGAATTTAAGACTTTATAGAAAACTTTATAATGAAGTCTTTCTTCTAAAATCTCTGTAATCACTTTAAATGTATTTCCTTTGTCGTGTGAAACAAGATTTTTTACATTTTCCAGAAAAACCACTTTTGGTCTGTGTTTTTCTATGATTTGTTCAATATCAAAAAATAATGTTCCTCTCGTATCTGAAAACCCTTTTCTATAACCTGCAATAGAAAAAGCTTGGCAAGGGAAACCGGCGCAAAGTATATCAAAATTATCCGGAATATACCTTTTTACACTTTCTTGTGTAATGTCTCCGAACGGAACTTCTCCAAAATTAGCTCTATATGTTCTTTGAGCGTCATTATTCCATTCGCTTGTGTAAACACATTTTCCACCTGCATTTTGAAGTGCAATTCTAAAACCACCTACCCCGGCAAATAAATCAATAAATTTAAATTTATAATTTTTAGGTGTTGGAAATGGAACATTTTCAACTTCAAACAATAACTGTTGTAAAGCACTATCACTGACAATGGAGCTATCGTCATTTTCATGTTTGTAGTTTATAAAATCATTTAAGATAGCTATAGCATTCTTTTTATAATGTTTTGACACTCCATTACGTATATTGTGAAGATAATGCGTGAGAATAGCTTTGTTTTCAGGCTCAATAAGCCGAATTTGAAATTTTTTATTGTCAAATTCTTCAATACTTATTCTTTCGGTTGCTATCATGTCTTACATAAATTATCTACAAAAATAATAATTTTCTAATGATATTCGAAATGTCTATTTAATCAAAAAATCTCGCTATTTCACCTTTATCCATCTCCAAATTTCTTTCCAACTTGGTTTTTTGCCATACATGAGTATGCCGATACGATAAATTTTTCCGGCTAACCACGTTGAACCGATGAAAGAGCCTATCAGTATTACGAGTGAAAGCACTATCTGCCACGTCGGGACATCGTAAGGCAGGCGAGCCATCATTACCACGGGTGAAGTAAACGGGATCATCGAACCCCAAAACGCGACAGTACTGTCGGGGCTTTGGGCGGCGTAAATACCGATGAATAGAGCAAAAATTATCGGCAAGGTAATTGGCATCGTAAATTGTTGTGTATCTGTTTCATTATCTACGGCAGAGCCTATCGCGGCAAAAAGCGAAGCATATAACAAATATCCACCCAAAAAATAGATAAAAAACAGGATCAGTACTTTCGCAAAATCAAATCCGGAAAGCATAGAGAACACTTTTGTTGCGATTTCATTCGTGTCAGCCGTTGCTGTCTCGCCCATCTGTACGGTTTCTGCAACCGATGCCTGATCAAACCCTATCCCAAATACAGCCGTTCCTACGCTACTTAATACGAGTGTGAAAAGAATCCAAATTGTGAATTGTGTTAATCCTACAAGTGCTATCCCGATGATTTTTCCCATCATCAGTTCGAAAGGTTTTACCGACGATATGATGACTTCCACGATACGACTGGTTTTTTCTTGTAGCACGCCCGACATGACCTGCGAGCCATAGCTCATGATAAACATATAAATCAGAAAGGCTGCTATCATACCGATGATTAAGGCCATTTCAGCCGAAGCCTCTCTTTCATTGCCGTCACTATCCCATTTGATGGTGGCAATATTTATGTCTGCTTTCGATTCTTCGATTTTTTGCGCTATATCCGGTATGTTGAGTGCTGCCAGTTTCTTCTCGTGAACATATTGCTCCAATTCAGAAGTTAAGTACTGTTTTAATTCGACGTTTACCTGCTTTGCGGAATAAAGGGTTACCGCATTCGGATTTTGCATGATGTCGTCCGAAACATACAAAATCGCGGCTAATTCATTTTTCTTAGTATTATCAGTCTGCTCTTTACGTACTTCATTGAAGGACGAGTTGGAAAAAGTAAAAGTATATTGCTCGTTACTCTTCAGTACGTCTTTGAGTGAATGGGAGTCATCTACCACAACAATATTCTTTATCGTATCGTCTTTTAGCGTGCTTATCCAAGTAGGTAGGAGAATCATGCCCGCCATGAAAATTGGCGTAAGAAACGTCAGCAACAAAAAAGATTTTTTCATCACACGCGATGTGTATTCGCGTTTAATTATTATGCCTATTTTACTCATTATCTATCAGTTGGATTGTTTTATCAGTTAAAAAGCGGATTCTCGGAGAGACAAGGTATCAAGCATTTCCTTTTACAGTCCGGATAAAAATATCGTTCATGGTAGGAAGTACTTCTTCGAACGCGATAACTTGCGTCTGGTTAAAAATTTCTTGTAGTATTTCGTTATTTGTTTTACTATCCAATTTATTTAAGACGGTTTCGAATATCCCGTTTTTCTCTGTTTGGGAAATAATTTCACACGCATCGACCGAAAAGGCATCTCGGCTTCTCACAACCACGTTATCCGAAGCATATGAGGACCGAATATCGGCAACGTTTCCCTGCAATACTATTTTGGACTTGTTTACCAACGAGATATTTTCACACAGTTCTTCGACCGATTCCATGTTGTGGGTAGAGAAAATGATGGTAGCTCCCTGATCGCAGAGGGCAAGTATCTCCCGTTTGAGCAAATCGGTGTTTACCGGATCAAAACCGCTGAAAGGTTCGTCAAATATCAGTAAATCAGGCTTATGCAGTATCGTTGTTATAAACTGAATCTTCTGCGCCATCCCTTTGGACAGTTCTTCTATTTTTTTATTCCACCAGTCTTGAATTTCAAATTTTTCAAACCAGTATTTCAGCTCTTTCATCGCGTCAACTTTGCTCATCCCTTTCAACCGAGCCAAGTAAAGTGCCTGTTCGCCAACTTTCATTTTTTTATACAATCCGCGTTCTTCGGGTAGGTACCCAATGTTACGCACATCGTCGGCAGTCAGTTTTTTACCATTCAACAGCACTTCGCCACTGTCGGGGGCTGTGATGCAGTTTATAATTCGAATGAGAGTCGTTTTGCCGGCTCCGTTGGGACCAAGAAGTCCGTAAACCGTGCCCTTCGGAATAGTTAAACTCACACCGTCCAACGCTCGATGTCCGGAATACTGCTTTACGACGTTTTTTGTTTCTATTAAGTTCAAATCTCTAATAATTAGCTGATTAGTATATTTTTCTTTTTTTATGTTGTGGGCAAAATATTGCAACTCATCTAAATTTTTCCATCGTCTGCAAAACTATAATATTTTTCCGACACGATAATGATATGATCCAAGAATCGTATTCCGACAGCATTACAACCGTCTTTTATTCGCCGGGTAATTTGATCGTCTTCATGACTTGGACGAATCTCCCCCGAGGGGTGATTGTGAGCTACCGCAATCGCCTGAGCCGATTTCTCGAGACACATGCGCAACATCATCGGCACATCGACCACAGTTTGCCTCATGCCACCCTGCGTAAGTCTTTTAGTCTCTATCACTTTATTCACCCCATTCAATAAAACAATCCAAAATTCCTCGTGATTTAAATCTTCCAGAATGGGTTGAAAAATTGCCTGTAAATCTTCGCTTCGCGTAATTTTTTTTCTCTCAACGGCTTCGCTGCTTCTACGTCTTTTCCCGATTTCTAATGCGGCACATATAGTGATGGCTTTTGCTTCGCCAATCCCTTTATAGCGTTCAAACTCCGAGATGCTCAATTTAGCCAATTCATTCAGATTACCGCTACAATCATTCAATATCCTTCGGCAAAGTTCCACGGCACTCTCATCCTTGTTGCCCGACCCAATTAATATTGCCAGCAATTCAGCGTCTGAAAGAGCTGAAGCCCCTTTGGTAAGTAGTTTTTCGCGTGGACGGTCATCTTCTGCCCAGTCGCGAATGGATAATCGCTTGTATTCATCC
>JBKEBE010000042.1:0-16396 GCA_047973025.1 Paludibacteraceae bacterium | reverse complement strand
GCAAATTCGACGAAATTCCTGCAAGGCGATGGTAAAGTGTGGATTGGTCCCGGACACAACGCCGAGATTATACTGGATGACAATGGACGAACCTTTATGCTTTATCATGCCGTCTCTGTGGCTAAACCCTGGCTGATTAACGCCGGAGGTGCTACACGTCGTCCACTATTGATGGATGAAGTGTTGTGGGGTAAAGACGGATGGCCATACATAGAAGGCGGTGTACCCAGCAGTACGAAAAAAACAGCACCATATTTTGAAGCGAATTAAAATAAACGGTGTTAGTCATAGACAGTTAATGTCTGACTAATAGCTAATATCAAAAAACAATAAAAATAATCAAATGAAAAAAATCTTTACTTTTTTAGCAATTACAGTGGCAACATGGTCACTCAATGCGCAGTTTGTCGATTTCAATCTTGAAATTTGGAAAGGTATTTTTGCGGTGGCGGATATTGATAATGATGTCGATTTGGATGTGATAGTCAGCGGTGATGCTCCGGGCGATAATGAAAATGGCGCTATTCTGATAAACGATGGAACAGGTAATTTTACTGCTCAAACAGGTAGTCGGGTTATCACAGCCGGACGGGGGGGCAATATCCGGTTTGGAGACATAGACGGAGACGGCGATTTGGACGTTATTTTCGCAGGTTGGGGACTCTCCAATGCCGTGAAAGCCGGAATAGCGCTCAACGATGGACAAGGCGTTTTTACCCTTGCACCAACAGGTACCTATCCGGTTTTAGTAGCTAATAAGATAACTTCTTGTGGATTTGCCGATTTCGATCTCAACGGTCTGCTGGATTATTATTTCTTTGGTAATGGCGGTGGAAACTGTGTGATTTATTATCAGCAGACGAATGGTAGTTTTACGCCCGTAGCAGACGCGGTAAAAGCTACAGCTCGTTATACGACAGAAACTACTACAGTAGGAGACCCGATTGCTTACAACTTTGTTGAACCGGAAGTTTCGGTTATCGACTTCAACAAAGACGGTTATCCCGATATCTGGATCAACGCGGCCGACTTGAATTGCACGAATACAGGCGAACAAACCCAGCGTTTTTCCTATTTATTTGCCAATGACGGATTTGGAAATCTAACCCAATTCTCCGGTGCTGTAGTGCCTTTCAAGAAGGCAAATGGAGACTCGCAGTGGGGAGACTTTAACGGCGACGGATATCCGGATATGCTTTTGCATGGTGATGGGTGGTTGAATTCGGGAGAGAATAACGACAGAATGTACCGTATATTCAAAAATAATAGCGGAAACGCTATTCAGGTTGGCTGGGAACTAGAATTTGCTCGTCAGGGAAGTATGCAAAACGGTTCGATTGTCGTAGATTGGGATAACGACGGTAAATTAGATTTGTTTGGTGGAGGCTGGAACGGTACCGCGCAGGTTACAGAATTATATACAGGCAACGATCCGGCTAATTTTACATTTACCAAAAGTAGTTTGAGTTTTCAGGGTGCTTCAGAACAAGGACTCTTGGTTGCCGATCTCAATGGGGATAATAAAGTGGATTTATTGCTGAATGGTTATTGTGCCGCGCCCCTTAATAAACGAGCCGCGGGATATATCTTTAATCAATCGGCTACCGCGTCCGTTGCGCCGGGAGCTCCAACCGCACTAAACGCCACGATAACCAATGATGGAGAAGTAATGGTTGCCTTTACCTGGACAGCTCCGGCAAGTGAAACCGGAAAATATGGTACCACATACAATCTATCACTAAAGAATGTTACTACCGGCAAATACCTGTACAATCCGATGGCTGCCGCTGACGGAAAACGTAAAGTGGGTGGACGAATGGGTAATGTATTTACCAATAAATCCTATGAACTTTACAATCTTCCTGCAGGAAATTATGAATGGACTGTTCAGGCTATTAATGGAGCGTATTTAGGCGGTGCTTTTGGGCAGACGAAAACTTTTACGATTGATGGAGAAACTACAATTAATGAAGTGTTGGGTCGTGGACAAGGAGTGAATATTTTTAATCAGAACCACAAGCTGATAGTAAGCGCATCCAATGATAAAACAACCGGACAGATCGAGGTTTACGCCATTAGCGGCAATAAAGTAGCCGAAAGGATTTTATCGGAAAGAACTGAATTCAACCTCGCGCAAGGAGTCTATGTCGTTAAAGTAACCGGAAACGGATACAAAGATATGGTCTCCAAAGTGATTGTTCAATAAATTTCATTTCGATATACTGTTCCGAAATTTACGGGTTTTCTCATAAAAGAAGGTCGTGAATTTCGGAATATGTATTTATAAAAGAGAAAATATTACCCTGAAACGGATAATAGAGAAAATTTGTAACTACAAGGGAAAATAATTATTGACATATTACATCAGTCCTTAAGCTAAAATCTAAAACGTATGAAAAAGAATACTCTCAAAACTATTCTATTGGCAATTTTATGCTGTTTATTTGGATTCAATACATGGTCTCAAAACGAAATTGCCATTGCAAGTGTCTCCGATTTACAAAAAATAGGGAATGACGTTAATTATCCATTAACGAGCAGTTATTATTTGACAGCCGATATTGATTTGAACTCAATCTCAGATTGGACACCAATTGGAGCTACCGGCGTTTCCGACAATAATCCACAGCAATTCAAAGGCATTTTTGATGGGAAAGGATACGCAATTAAAAATCTTACGATAACTACATCCGGCAACTTCAAAGGGCTCTTTGGACGTCTATATCACGCTTCGGTAAAAGATTTGGATTTAGAAAATGTAAATATTGTGGGATTAGCTCCGACGGGAGGCATTGCCGGAGCCATGATCGGAGAAAGTATCATTGAACGTGTATCTGTAACGGGTAATATCACAGGTGGCTCTGAAATTGGCGGAATTGTCGGACGGATTGCCCGCGATCCTACGTATCCCGATTATAACTTAATCCACGATTGTTACGTTAATGCTAACATTACGGCAACCAAGCGCACAACCGATATGAATGCTCCCTCAGTAGCCGGCGGAATTGCCGCCTTTTCGCACAGCACTTCGGGAGGTGCTTCCGGCAAGATTGATATTCGTCGTTGCTATGTCGCAGGCTCTGTCATTTCGCAGGAGAATACTTCTGTTGCGGGCAATGCTTCCGGTATTCTGACATTTTACGATAATCACAACTTCGTGAAAATGGAAGAAGTAATCGTTTTGTGCGATACCATTGGTGCGGCAACCTCTAACTTGTTTTTCAGTAGAAGAGGACCTACCTATGCTGATTTTGAACTTTTTAATAAAGTGTATGCTCGTTCAGATATCTCCTTGTACTATGCGGTGGGGACAGACAAAGGGCGTGGTGGAGAAATCCCTGAAGGCATCATAAATTATTTGTCTTTAGAAACATACAAGACGAAACAGTTCTACGATGATAATCTGACGTGGAATTTTGACAACGTGTGGATAATCTCCGATGGTTTTTTGCCGGAATTAAACCGGTCAAAAAGTCCGACATCCAATCCATCTGGATTAAATGAAGAGAGTTTTTACGCGTTATCAATAAAACAAGGAATATTGGAAATCAAACCTTTGGATGAATTTTTTGTACAAATATTTGATGTTACAGGAGCTAAAATTTATGCCGATAATGTCGTGAAATCTACGTTGTCAGTAAGACTGCAGACAGGTGTATACCTTATTCTGTCCGAATTTCAAGGGAAAAAATTTACCGAAAAAGTTCTGATTAACTAAGATATTTTCCACAAAATTACTCAGACTAATTTTTTGTACACAATTGCAACCGACCCTTATTTTTACAACTAAAATTCTTCTTTCAAGTTGTTCCGATGAGTGAAAAAAATAAAATCATGAAACGCCCACAACTAAATAAAAATTTAGCTACATTAGGGAATGATTGATGGCGTGTTCTATGTGCCCTTAATGAAAAAATAAAAAATAAACACATGAAATAAATTTCTTTAAATATTTGGCTATTAGGTAAATAAAAATGTAACCAAATGAAAAAACGAACATCGATAGTATTTCTGATGGCAAGTAGCTTACCGATAATATCGGCAGATAAACCTAATATTATTATTGTTTATATTGATGATATGGGTTTTTCAGATCCAACATGCTATGGTGGCGATTATGCTCCTACGCCCAATATTGATAAATTAGCTGACGAAGGCATCCGATTTACGCAATATTATTCTGCCTGTCCCATCAGTTCTCCTTCGCGGGTGGGGCTTACTACCGGTATGTATCCCACCCGATGGGGAATTACAACTTTTCTGGATACCCGCGCGGCACAGATAAAAAATGAATCGAATGACTTCTTGAACGATAAGGCTCCATCAATGGCTCGAGCACTTAAAGCAAACGGTTATGCTACAGGGCATTTCGGCAAATGGCATATGGGAGGAGGGCGTGATGTGCAAAATGCGCCTTCTATTTATAAGTACGGATTTGACGAATATGTTTCGACATATGAAAGTCCCGAGCCGGATCCGAAATTAACATCGACCAACTGGATATGGGCGGATACCGATGAGATAAAACGCTGGGATCGTACCGCGTATTTTGTAGATAAAACACTGGATTTTTTATCAAGACATCCCGAACAGCCATGTTTTATCAATCTTTGGCCCGATGATGTGCATACGCCTTGGGTCTATGAAAATGACGGTGGAGGCGAACGGGAATCTCCCGAACACTTTACGGCTGTGTTGGCTGAATTAGACGCGCAGATAGGGCGATTGATGCAGGGATTAAAAGACTTAGGAATCGATGAGAATACACTCGTAATTTTTACCAGCGATAATGGTCCCGCTCCTGCTTTCAGTGGAACTCGTACCGACGACCTGCGAGGTCAGAAAGCCACCTTGTATGAAGGAGGAATCCGGATGCCGTTTATTGCAAGTTGGCATGGAACCATTGCTCCGGGGCAGTTAAATACCAATTCTGTTTTATGTTCAGTAGACTTATTTCCTTCACTCTGCGCTATTTCCGATACACCCATTCCGAATAATTACCCGATTGATGGTGAAGATATGAGTCTGGTGTTGTTGGGAACCGGACAAACAGAGCGAGCCAAACCTTTGTTCTGGGAGTTTGGAAAAAATCTGACAAACCGTGTAAGTCCGCATATAGCCACTCGGAACGGAGATTGGAAATTATTGGTTAATGCCGATGGCTCCGGTGTCGAATTGTATAATATGAAAACGGATTACTTGGAAAAAACAAACGTAGCATCCACTTATCCGGACATAGTGAATCAACTCAAACCGATGGCTATAAACTGGTTTAAAACGTCTTTTCGTGAGTTTGCCGATAATATCATTCATGTTGCTACTGATGGAGACGCTACTGAAGATGGTTCTTCGTGGGTAAAAGCAACAACCCTTTCTCATGCGGAAAGCCTTGTGGCACAGGTTTCTGGCTCAAAGATATGGCTCAAAGACGGAATTTATCAGGTAACATCCTCGATCAACTGTGATAATGTCGCGATTTATGGTGGTTTCTCAGGAACCGAAAGTAGCTTAGAAGAAAGAAACTGGAAATTACATCCCGTTATCCTAGATGGTGGTAATGTCGCATCGCCATTGAGAAGTGTCGCGCTGGCGACATCTGGTGGCGGGATACTGGACGGCGTTATTGTCCAAAATGGTGTCAATCAGCCCGATGCTAACGGTAGCGGCAATGGCGGCGGCATGATTCTTTCCGGCGGGTCTGTTATCCGAAATTGCATATTTCGCAATAACAGAACCCGGAACGGTAAAAATGGTGCCGCGCTACATTGCCATCTAGGTAAAATAACTATCGAAAACAGTCTTTTTATCAATAATACTTCCACAGGCAACGGAGGTGCTATACAGGTAGGAGGCAACACCTCAGCGACTATCATCAACTGTACTTTCGCGAACAACAAATCAACGAAACCGGGTGGCGCTTTCGGTTTGGGAAACAACTCATCCAACCTGACACTCATCAATACGATTGCCGGCAACAATCTGTACGGAGAAACTACCTACAACAGCTACGGACAAAATGACAACATGAATGCCGGTGGAACTGTTATCTCGATGAATTCTGCTATCGAAAGTACCAGTACGAAGTTTACAGATGGCGATGATGTTTCTCATATTTCATTGACCCGCGAACTCACTCCGGACTTTGTCGCGCCCGCAACGGTAATCGGATATACTTCTATCGCATCAGAAATAGAAGATGTAGAATCTGCTTCTTATCACTTGTCAGAAGGTTCTATCTGCATAGATGCCGGAAATACGTCTTATTTTCCGAATGATATTTTGTTTGATCTGGCTGTAGGAGATAGGATTTTGGGTACACAGATTGATATGGGGGCTTATGAATTTAATAAAGGAACTTCCGTTTCGGAAATTTTGCAAGGAAAAAATGCCGATGTTCAGTATGTGGATGGAAAAATACAGATTAAAGGCGCAAAGAAGGACGATATCCTCATGATATACAATACCAGCGGTACGTTGGTTTATAAAATGAAAATTAGCTTGCAAAATGAGTCTGTTCAATGGAATAGTAAGGGTCTTTACCTCATCAGAATTAACAATAATAGGTTTAAGATACGTATTTAACTACCATTCGAAACATTTGAGTTGATGATTCTCTACTTCAATTTTTGGCTAAAAAACTAAACTAAACGATTAAACTAAACTTAAACCAATTACTATGAAGAGAATTATATTAACGAACAAGTGGTTTGGTACCTTAGTAGCATTGAGTTCAACAGCTATTTTACCGGCACAAGAGAAACCAAACATTGTCTTAATTCTTGCCGACGATATGGGCTATTCCGATCTTGGGTGTTATGGAGGAGAGATCGAAACACCCAACTTGGATTCCTTAGCTCGAAAAGGGATTCGTTATTCTCATTTCTACAACGGAGCCAGGAGTTGTCCTACGCGTGCAGCTTTGATGACCGGCTTATTTGCACATCAAGCAGGTATTGGTTGGATGACAAATGCACACGAAGGAGATGGTGCTTACGAAGGCGATTTAAGTCGAAATGCATTGACAATTGCTGAATACCTTAAAGAAGGAGGGTACAAAACATACGTGACCGGCAAATGGCATTTGGTCAGTTATAGAAAAGTGAATCACAAGGTAAAAGACAATTGGCCATTGCAACGTGGTTTTGACGGATTTTACGGAATCATTGATGGTGCTACTAATTATTTTACGACAGCAGTTAATATTGGTAATAATGACGGTGTGACGCAATCAGACCCTAACTTCTATTTCACGGATGCCATCAGCGACGAGAGTGTCGAATTTATTGAAAATAATGGTAACGATCCCTTTTTTATGTACGTTGCCTACAATGCTCCTCACTGGCCATTACAAGCAAAACAGGCAGATATCGACAAGTATTTGAACAAATACAATGATGGTTGGGATGAATTGCGAAAAACACGTTTTGCCAAGCAAAAAGAGATAGGGTTGTTTGATAATACATACGATATTAGTGCACGAGACAATCAAGTAGTTGCTTGGGATGATATCTCGACGCTGACTGATGGAGACAGGAGTAATCCGGAGTTGTGGACAAGGCGTATGGCTATTTATGCGGCTCAGATTGATGCTATGGATCAAGGCATTGGTCGGATTGTCCAGTCATTGAAAGATGCGGGTAAACTTGATAATACACTTATTTTATTTTTAAGTGATAACGGTGCTTGTGCCGAGCCTTTGGGATCGGACTTAATTGCGAATATGACCGGAGGTGTAAACAAGAATGAAAGTTACCGTCGTCCATGGGCGAATGTCAGTAGCACTCCTTTCCGAGAATACAAACACCATGCGCACGAAGGAGGTATTAACACACCCTTGATTGTTCATTGGCCCGAGGGTGTAGTCAATGCCGACGGACGAATCGTACGTTCGACAGGACATATTATCGATATCTTCAAAACCATAGAAAAAATTACAGGAATATCATATCCTGAAACGTATGTTCGTGGCGATTCGACATACCGTATAGTCCCGCTACAAGGTGAGAGTTTACTGCCTGACTTCAAAGATGAAAACAAAGTGAGAGGTCCTATGTTTTGGGAACACGAAGGAAACTTAGCCGTTCGCATGGGCGAGTGGAAGTTAGTCGTGAAAACTCCCGAGAATCAATCCCTTGGAAGTTTAGAGCTATACAATATGGTGTCGGATCCTATCGAAGAGAACGATTTGTCGGCATCTTATCCCCAAAAGTTGAAAGAACTTTGGGATATATGGTATGAATGGGCAATGGAGAAGAATGTGTTTCCGTTGCGATATGCGATTTATGCTGACCGGCAGAGTGAAGACAAACGATACCCGAACGGAACTTTTGACGAGTATCAAAAGGCAGGGTGGTTGCCGGAAGTTAGCGAGACGGGAACAGTCGCTAAGTGGAAGGTTGACCAGACAAGCCAAATCACGGGACAAAATTCGGCGAGAGTCGAGATAATTAAAACAGGAACCGCTCCGGCTAATTATAATTTCAAATGGACGAATCTTCAATTGAAAGCCGGAGAACGTTGCAAAGTACGTTTCAAAGCAAAAGCAGATAAAGCGACTTCCTTCAAGTTGCGTTTGGAGAAAGACGGAGATGGCTGGGGGAAAGTAATCGATTTGGACGTAGCGGTGGGTACAGAGATTAAACAGTATGAATTCTATTCATCCGTTGTTCCGGCGGATTTCAAGTATCAGATAGGTTTCTATGTGGGACATTGCGCGCCCGGTGTTATTTGGTTCGATGATGTCGAGCTAAACTTTATTAACAAGGAGAGTTTGTCTCCCACTTGGAATCTGAAATCAATGGAGACAGGCAGTTACAACGTATCTTTTGACGGAGCTACAACTTATACGGGCATAGACAATTTCCCAGTTCCTGTAAAAGTAAGTTTGAAGAGAAAAAATGAGCCGCAGTCTGTATATCACTCCGAAACCTTTTTTATCACAAAGGATAAAAAAAACATCTCATTCGATGTGTCTAATCCAAGCGCGGACGAGCAAGTATATATCGAATTTGAATTTCCGCCGTACGCATCTCTGAAATGTCTTATTGAGAATCCCACTTTAAAATTCAACAAATCATCATCCACATCACAAGACAAAACAGACGACTATCAGATTCAAAATATCGGTAACGCGATATTAATTAAGCCGATGAACCATGAGATAAACTATTCTGTTGAAATATTCAACATGTCGGGAAGTTTAGCCGGTAAATATACTAGCTTGACAGATCAAATGATAGTACCTGTTTCGGTATCGGGTGTATATATCATAAAAGTAAACGAAGGAGATAAAGAAAAAAAGGTTCAAAAAATTAGTATCAACTAAGGATTGTAAGAGTGTTTTTGAGTAGAATTTTAAGATGTAATGTGTTTATCATGAAAAAAATAAATCATTTACCCCTTGTCTTATCGGGAACATCCTTGATGGCGATGACAGTCGCAAATCAAGTGGTAGCTGCCGAAAAACCGAATGTTGTTGTTGTGGTCGCGGACGATCTAGGAACTAACGAACTTGGGTGCTACGGTGGGACAAATTTACACACACCCAATATCGACCGTATAGCACATGAAGGAGTTCGTTTCACGAATCATTTCGCCTCTAGTGCAATGAGTGTTCCCATTCGAGCGTCACTTTACACCGGTTTGTATCCCGCGCGTCATGGCTCTTACCAAAATCACAAGGCTTCTTACAATAACCTAAAAAGTGTCGCACATTACCTTTCCGACTTAGGGTATCGGGTTGGTCGTACCGGAAAAGACCATCCGGTAAATCAGCCCAACGTATATGCCTTTGAGAAAATAAACGGTTTCACAGTAGATTGTGTTTCTGCTACGGCAAATTACACCACAGATGGAATTACTGAATTTATACAACGAAATAACAGCGAGCCCTTTTGTTTGTTCGTGTGTAGTATTCATCCTCACATGCCTTGGACTTGGGGAGATGCAAGTAAATTCAATCCTGCCAACGTGAATCTACCGCCAAACTGTGTGGATGATGCAACCACAAGAAGTGAATTTTGTAAATACCTGGCTGAGATACAGGAACTGGATAATGAAGTTGGTTCTGTGATGGATGTGCTTACCCAATCCGGACAATTGGACCACACGTTGGTAATTTTTCTTGGCGAGCAAGGACCCCAAATGCCTTTTGGTAAATGGACTTGCTATAATTACGGGCAACATAGTGCTATGATTGCACGTTATCCATCCAAAATCAGTCAAGGAAGTGTTACCGATGCCCTTGTGCAATATGAGGATATTTTACCTACTATGATTGAATTTGCCGGAGGAGACGCAATTCCCGGTCTTGATGGCAACAGTTTTCTTGATGTCCTGTACGGTAACGACACAGGATGTCGCCAATGGGCATACGGCATGCATAATAATATACCCGAAGGGACATCATATCCTATTCGTAGCATTCAGGATAAAAAATACAAGCTAATTGTTAACCTGACTCCGGGAGCGCAGTACTACGAGAAGCATATGATGACTCCGGATAATGCCGGAAGTATGTGGAATTCTTGGCTTTCTACGGCGCAAACGAACGATTACGCTTCTTTTCTTACCAATCGATTTGTGAACCGTCCGGCGGTAGAACTTTACGATTTAGAAACGGATAAATGGGAGCTTACGAACTTAGTGACACTACCCGAACATGCGCAAAGAATTGCTTTGATGAGAGCCGAATTGGAAAGATGGATGGAAGCACAAGGGGATAGGGGGGTAATGATGGATACTGCGGATCCGGAAGACCCTTCACTCAAGTCCCCACAGCCTATCAGTAGTATCGAGGACATTGATCAGTACATGCGAAATGACTTGAGTGGCAATTATTACCTAACTAATAATATTGAAATGCCGGAAAGTGTTGAATGGATTCCGATTGGCGCGACAAGTATCTTAGATGGAGATCCACAGCGTTTTAGGGGAATATTTGATGGGAAAGGATACAGTATTAAGAATCTAAAAATAAGTACGCAAAGTGGCTTCAAGGGTCTTTTTGGGAGGTTATTTCATGCCAAAGTTCGAGACTTTGATCTTGTAGATGTGAATATCTCCGGTTTAGCTCCGACGGGAGGCATTGCCGGAGCCATGATCGGAGAAAGTATCATTGAACGTGTATCAGTAACGGGTAATATCACAGGTGGCTCTGAAATTGGCGGAATTGTCGGACGGATTGCCCGCGATCCTACGTATCCGGATTATAACCTAATCCACGATTGTTACGTAAACGCGAATATTAAGGCAACCAAACGCACAACCGATATGAGCACTCCCTCAGTAGCAGGCGGAATTGCCGCCTTTTCGCACAGCACTTCGGGAGGTGCTTCCGGCAAGATTGATATTCGTCGTTGCTATGTCGCAGGCTCCGTCATTTCGCAGGAGAATACTTCTGTTGCGGGCAATGCTTCCGGTATTCTGACATTTTACGATAATCATAATTTCGTCAAAATGGAAGAAGTAATCGTGTTGTGCGACACCATTGGTGCGGCAACATCCAACTTGTTTTTTAGTCGTCGAGGTCCTACGTATGATCAGTTCGAACTGTTCTATAAGGTCTATGCTCGTACCGGGATTGCTTTAAATTATCTAAACAGCAATGATAGAGGAAGAGGCGGAGAAATTCCCGAAGGCATTATTCGCTACTTTCCTGCCGAAACATATAAAACCAAGCAATTTTATGATAAAAATTTGACTTGGGATTTCTTGCATACGTGGGCGATAAACGAAGGCAAGTATCCAAAACTAAAACGAGATACACTTAACACATCAGTTCAACTAAAAAAGACCGATCCTCCTTACAAAATTTATACCCATAGTGGATATGTGGACGTACGCTTGAATGGGATTTTTGCAGTAAGCATGGTTGATTTGACAGGTAAAATCGTTCAATCCGTAAAATCAGCTTTGGATCAAGTAATTATTCCGGCTGACCAAGGTTTTTATATCCTGAAATTAGTTGAAAGTGGAATAGAATATGCCGAGAAAGTAATGGTCTTGTAGAAAGATTTTTCGTAGCAACCGATCCAAATGACTTAATATTTATTTTGTTGACAATCAAATGATTGTCTTGCCCGTAAACTCAATCAGCAAATACAATTTCTTGGTTAATAAAAGAAGTTCTCTCTGTGTGTATGCTCACAGTGAGAATTTTTTCTGCCTTTAGATTGTAATGAAAAAGAAGAAACATGTAAACCAAGAGTACAGATACCAAATATCCGCGCTTCAGATGTGTTGTGTGCAATAACATGCCGGCTGCTTACAACAATAATTTTCTACTGTACACAGAAATCATGAATGATTCATATTGAGTGCTTTCCGATAAATCGAGTACCTTGCTAAATGAAGTGATACTTGACAACTTGGAAAAGAATTCAATGTGAAAACGCCTTTTCGAGTTATCAGAAAAAATGGTTTAGCGCAAAACCGTATATCTTTACTACTGAACTCGACGAATTCAGAAAGAAATTGTTAAATTTGAACTTTAATTTAATCAACAACGTTGTGAAATAGAACTCTGAATCGCCAACAGTTTATACGTGAAACTAATATGTTCAAAATCCAATCACCATACAAACCCACCGGCGATCAGCCCGATGCCATCAAACAATTGGTCGATGGGATTAATCTGGGAATACCCTACCAAACGCTACTGGGGGTTACCGGTTCGGGTAAGACGTTTACCATCGCCAATGTGGTGGAGCAGGTTAAGAAACCGACACTGGTGCTGAGCCACAACAAAACGCTCGCTGCCCAGCTTTACAGTGAATTTCAATCTTTCTTTCCGGATAACGCGGTGGAGTATTTCGTATCTTATTACGATTACTATCAACCGGAAGCCTATCTTCCTACCACCGATGTGTATATCGAGAAAGATCTTTCCATCAATCAGGAAATTGAAAAACTGCGGCTACATACTACATCGTCACTTTTGTCGGGTAGGCGGGATGTACTGGTCGTTTCGTCGGTTTCGTGCTTATACGGTATTGGTAATCCCGATGATTTTACCGAAAACGTCATCGAAGTGAAATGCGGTCAGAAATTGGTTCGTAACGCGTTTCTGCGTACATTGGTGGATAGTCTTTATACCCGAAACGAAATAGAGATGAATCGTGGAAACTTTCGTGTAAAAGGCGATACAGTCGATATATTCTTGGCTTACGCGGATTATATACTGCGGATCGTTTTCTGGGGAGATGAAATTGAAGAAATATTGACGATTGAACCGGCGAATTACAAGGTGCTTGGGAGTTTTGAAAATTACAAAATATATCCGGCAAGTATATTTGTTACAACCAAAGAACGTATTGCTAATGCCATTGAAATGATTCAGGCAGATTTGGCGGTTCAAGTGGATTTGTTTCAAAGTGTTGGGAAAAATTACGAAGCCAAGCGTTTGTACGAGCGCGTAACGTACGACATCGAGATGATTAAGGAGCTGGGTTACTGCTCCGGTATCGAAAACTATTCGCGCTACTTTGATGGTCGTCCGCCCGGAAGCCGTCCTTTTTGTTTGCTTGATTATTTCCCGGAGGATTTCTTGTTAGTGGTGGACGAGAGCCATGTAACACTTCCGCAGGTACACGCTATGTATGGCGGCGATGCTTCCCGCAAAGCAAATTTGGTAGAATATGGTTTCCGGCTTCAATCCGCCAAAGATAACCGCCCGTTGAAATTTGAAGAATTTGAGACATTGATTCCACAAACTATTTACGTAAGCGCCACGCCGGCTGATTACGAATTGCGTCAATCGGAAGGAATTGTAGTTGATCAGGTTATTCGTCCCACCGGACTGCTTGACCCTGTCATTGACGTGCGTCCCAGTTTGAACCAGATTGACGACTTGCTGGAAGAAATAACGGTGCGCGCCGAAGCAAATGAGCGTGTGTTGGTTACCACGCTTACCAAACGCATGGCGGAAGAATTGACTGATTACTTGCTAAAAACGGGCGTACGGTGTAATTATATTCATTCGGATGTGGATACGCTGGATCGCGTGCAAATCATGGAAGATTTACGGCGTGGTATTTACGATGTACTGATTGGGGTAAATCTGCTTCGGGAAGGTCTGGATTTGCCGGAAGTGTCTTTGGTGGCTATTCTCGACGCGGATAAAGAAGGTTTTTTGCGTAACCACCGCTCCCTTACTCAAACTGCAGGACGCGCTGCGCGTAACTTGAATGGCAAAGTCATCATGTATGCCGATAAAATAACCGACAGTATGCGAAAAACCATTGACGAGACCAACCGACGAAGGGAAAAACAGCTTGCATACAACGAAAAACACGGAATCACACCGCAAGCAATCGTCAAAGGGCAGCGCAACACGCTAAGCAAAATGGAACCAAACGCGTATGTAGAAACCGAGCATCAGGTAACTGTGGCGGCAGATCCGGTAGTACAGTATATGAGTAAACCGGCACTCGAAAAAGCCATCGCCAAAGCAAGAAAATCGATGCAGGAAGCCGCTAAAAAACTTGAATTTATAGAAGCAGCACAATACCGCGATGAAATGATGCGATTAGAAGAGTTGCTGAAAGGGAAGAATAATAATTTCGACACAACAAACTAAACCGGATAAAGATGTGCATAATAAACCAAATCTTACGTTGTCAAATAACCCATTCAAAGTTTAATAAAAAAACCGATTTACTCGTTACAGAGTAAATCGGTTATCGTTGATTTTGAATTGAAGGAAAATCCTATTCGGAAACTACTTCAAATGGAATTTCTACAGTTACTTCCTTGTGTAATTTCGCGGATGCTGCGTAAGAACCTATTTCTTTGACTTGTGTTTTTACGGCAATTAATCTTCTGTCTACTGTAACGCCAACTTTTTCAAGTGCTTCCGCTATTTGAATTGGTCCAACTCCACCGAAAATTTTTCCGGTCGAACTGGTTTTGGTTCCGATAGTCAGGCTACCGGCGGCTTCAATCTTTTCGCCAAGTGCTACGGCTGTATTTTTAATCGCCTCCAATTTATGTGCCTGCTGTTTTTGGTCTTCAGCCAGCACTTTTTTAGCCGATTCACTTGCAATAACGGCTTTTTTAGTCGGGATCAAGTAGTTGCGTCCGTATCCGTCTTTTACCTTTACTATATCGCCTTTGTAACCTAAGTTGATTACATCTTCTTTTAATATTACTTCCATGATTTTTCTCCTTTCTAAATTATTTCATCATATCCGTTACATAAGGAAGCAATGCCAAGTGGCGTGCTCTTTTAACAGCCTGGGCTACTTTGCGTTGGTATTTCAACGAAGTACCGGTAATACGACGGGGAAGAATTTTGCCTTGCTCGTTTAAGAACTTTTTCAAAAAGTCGGCATCTTTGTAATCGATGTATTTTATGCCGCTTTTTTTGAAACGACAGTATTTTTTCTTTTTAACATCTACCGTGGGCGGTGTCAAATATCTAATTTCTCCTTGTGCCATTGTTTAGTTCTCCTTTTCTTGAGTGGTTTCTTCTTTAACTTCTTTTTCAGCTTTTGGCTGCGATTTGTTGTTCTTTCTGCGTTCGGCATACTCGTATGCGTACTTGTCCAAACGGAACGTGAGAAAGCGTAAAATACGTTCGTCGCGACGAAATTGGGTTTCCAGCGTCTCAATTACGGTCGGCTCCGCGTCAAATTGCAACAGGGAGTAGAATCCGGTGGATTTCTTTTGAATAGGGTAAGCCAGCTTGCGCATTCCCCAGTTTTCTTCATTTGTGATAGTTCCTTCGTTGTCGGTGATGACAGTTTTGAACTTATCTACCGCTTCCTTCATCTGAACATCAGACAAAACGGGAGTTAAAATGAAAACGGCTTCATAATGATTTAACATACTGTTTTTTTACCTTTTAGGTGATTAATAAAAATGATTTTAATTTTGCGTTTGCAAAGGTACGAATTATTTTTGAAGTACAAAACAATTGATTGTCCAAACTTTACGAAGTAGAAAGTAGAAATCCAACGAAAAGTAAGTTTTACGACAGAAAAAAAGTTATATAAGATTAAAGTCTTTTTCTTGTAGATGCTTTTTGATCTAAAAACAGTATCTTTGTGGCTTATTAAAGCGATATTATAGAATATGATTATCCGCAATTCTTCCTCTTGTAAATTCGTGATTTTAAGTAAGTATGATAGATGACTGCTGTGATTCATAATATGTCAAACTGTGTTTAACCAAAATATCGACTGTAGTAATTATAAAAAAAATTATTGATGTAGAATTGTAAATATTCGGGTTTAACTTTGTAATATACGCCCAGCAGTTGCCTTTTAGCGTTGCTGATAGCGGTATGGACCCAAGGAAGGACTTTTGGCAATTCTTCCGGAGCGACCACTGATGCTTCGTGTGAATGGACATGTCCTTCCGGTTTTGTGTAAGAAGTAGAATCATCGGAGATAAT
>JBKEBE010000073.1:0-30637 GCA_047973025.1 Paludibacteraceae bacterium | reverse complement strand
TCTAAAAGCAGAATTGCTTTGAGCTTGTCAGCAAATCTTCTTTCTTTGCATGAGCGGTGCAAAGACTTTATTTCGACTCTCTGTTCGGATGTTAAAAACATATTCAAATGATTGATTAACAACGATATAAAGGTAGTAAATAATAGCGAAACAACCAACCGAAATATGTTAAATTATTGTAAATCATATAATTAATTCGTCTTTTCTACAAAAGCCGTTTTAGTCCGAAAAGCTGAATGGATTGAGTATATTTAGAATACACACAGAAACATGAAAAAATCCAACGTTAGTTTGTTGCTTCTCGCCACATACTTGTTATCCGCAGTTTCCGTTTTCGGGCAAGAGAAATGGACAACCCAGCTCTCCTATGGTGCTGTGCGCGGCATAGACAAAAATGATAAGAACATGATCCGGGACTACCCTTCCGCGTCTCACTTCAGGTTAGAGACCGGGTACAAAGTCATCAACAACCTGTCTGCAGGCGTGTACATCGGCTACGCTCGGTTGCATCGAACACTAACGACCGACAATTCCTTTGCTTCAAGTCCGACAAACGCGTTGTTTTACGGATTGGACGTTGATTACAGTGTACTACCGTTGCTTACCGGCAACTCCAACATCCGCTTTGACGTGTATCCGACCCTGAAACTCGGGCTTGTTTCCGAATTTTGGTCTGCGCCCGAAGAAAATCGTTTACGAAAAGAGAACAATACCGCTTTCGAAGTAGGTGCCGGTCTGGGTGTTTGCTACAAGTTCACACCCACGCTCGGTATTCTCGGCGAATACACCGCCGGTAAATTTTACAACAGTTCAAATTCCCGATTTCATGTCGGAGTACTTTTCAACTTTTAATACGTTAGCATGAAGAGATACCGTTTATTTCTGCCGGCTGTAGTGTGTATAGTCGTTGCTTTAGCAGGTTGCCATTCATTGGTCGAAGATACATTTGCCGCTTATGCCGAGAAGCCTGTCTTGAATGCCGTATTGCAGTCGGACAGCATTATCCGGGTCAATCTCTCGTTTACGGCAAATTTAGGAGATTCCGCACTCGTGTTTGTCGAAAACGCGACAGTGGAAATTCAAAGTACGGAAGGGTGGACGGAAAAATTGACCTATATCGACAATGGTCTGTATGAAAGCGAGCATATTGCAAAAGCAAATGAGACCTATACCTGCCGAGCCAAAATAAACGGATACCCGCTTGTAACGGCATCCACCACAGTGCCGGCTCCGACAGCTATTGGAGCTGTAATTTTTACCCCCACAGCAAGCAAAGACGAGGAAGGATTGGACGTAGCTTCAATCCGTTTTCCCATTGTGAATCATCCGAATCGGTCGCTTTATTGGGAAGTGCGTATGCTTGAAGAAAGAGAGAGATACAATTCTTACCTGCGGGGAGAAGAACTCTCGATAGAAAAAACGTACATCTACATGCAGGCGGGAAACGATCTTGTGCTACAAAACGAAGCATTGCCCCTGACGGTTTTTTCAAATAAAAGAATGACCGGGAACACGTATGAAGTACTTTTCTATATTCCATGGTGGAGTATCGGGATGATTTCCAACGGGGAACCAATGATAAATCCGGATACCGAGTTTTACATCGAGCTAATCAGTGCCGACGAATCGTATTATCGGTACAAAAAACAGGAATACCTGTACGAAACTTCCGGCGGTACCGGATTTGGAAGTTCCACGCAGTCTTACTCGCTGTATTCCAATGTCAAAAACGGGCTTGGCATATTCACGTCCTTTACATCGGTAAGAAAACAAGTTGAATTTAACAAATGAAGTTCGACATTATGAAAATAAAATTCAACCGGTGTCTTATTATATTGATATTAAGCGTTGTATCCATCGTTGATTTATCGGCGGACAACTTCAGGGTATCGGGTTTTGTAAAAGACGCGCGAACCAACGAAGCACTTATAGGAGCCGTAGTCCGCGAGGCAGACACAAACAAGGGGATATCCACCGATACGCGCGGGTATTTCAACCTTGTTATGGGAGAAAAGCAGTCGCTGACAATAAGCTATGTAGGGTATCAGACGCAGACCATAGCGCTGCGTCAGGCAAAAGATACGCTGATGCTTGTGGCGCTGGAAGAAGGACAGTTGCTGAACGAAGTGGTCGTGAGCGCACCGTCTGTGGGGCATTTTGACGCAACGCGACTTTCGGCGGAAAAACTGATGCTTACGCCTTCACTTGGTGCCAAACCGGACGTGCTGAAAACGTTGCAACTTCTTCCCGGCGTGCAAAGCCATTCCGAAGGATTGAGCATGATTTTGGTACGTGGCGGCGACCCCGGACAGAACCAATACCTGCTTGATAAGGTGCCGTTGACCTACGTAAATCACTTGGAAGGATTTATGTCCGTATTCAATCCCGACATGATTCACAACGTCGATTTCTACAAGGGTAGTTTTCCTGCCGCTTACGGAGGAAAACTTTCATCAATTGTAGATATTACCCAGCGCGAAGGCGATATTTCCAAACATCAAGGTTCATTCAGTATCGGATTGACAGACGTGTCGTTGGCATTCGAAGGACCGCTTTTCAAATCGAAGGGAAGCTACATGATAACCGCCCGCAAAACGTTGACCGAGCTACTGATGATGGGTTTTACTGCAATTGACGATGGCAACAATGCCCTTGCCGGATACGGATTTCATGATGTCAACGCTAAATTTACGTGGAAAGCGGACGACAAAAATAACCTGCAACTCAATCTTTATACCGGCGATGATTACCTGAATTATTGGCTGAAATGGTGGGATAACTTTGACGTAAGTAAAAACGAACGTAACCACATCAAACAGCAGTGGGGCAATTGGCTGGTCTCCACCAAATGGAAGCGTGCTTTCGAGCAAGGATGGTATATGGAGAATATTCTCTCGTATAGCCGATACCGCAACGTGAATCAATTAGACTACAAAGATCTGAAGGCAAAAACAGAACTCACGCAGATTGACCGCTCGTCTGTGCAAGATTTATCGCTTCGCTCATCGCTTACATATTCGCCTACGAGCTATTGGAATGCGGAGCTTGGCGGTCAGGCAAGCTACCTGAAGTATGAACCGGGTTATATCTATCGTTCAGATGCGACTGTTCCCACACGGAGAGAAATTTATCGGTCGGTCGAAACGGCTTTGTATTTGGAAAATAAAGTCAATCTGTCGTCGCGAGTCCTGTTACAACCTTCGATTCGTCTCAACGGCTATTTTAACGACAACTACCGCTTCATGTATCTTGAACCACGTCTGAACTTACAGGTAAAAGTCACTGAAAATCAATATTTCAACCTGAATTACATGACCGTAAGCCAAAATTCACACTTAGTATTTACACAAGGCTCTGTGTTGAAAAAAGAGATATGGATGCCCGCCACGCGAAATATACCTTCCCAAACCGCCCGACAGATTTCTCTCGGCTGGAATTCGACCTATCGCGAAGGTATGTTTGGCGCGGATATTAACATTTATCACAAGACCATGCACAATCTGGCAACGCTACAAGAAGGCTATGAGAATATGATGAACATAACGGATATTGAAAATAAAATGGCAACCGATGGAAAAGGAATTGCTTACGGCGCGGAACTTTCCGTTTCCAAGTATAAGGGACAATGGACAGGATCGGTGTCTTACGCCTACTCCAAATCCACGCGGCAATTTGAAAGGATTAACGAGGGACAGGTGTACGATTACGAATACAACCGTCCGCACAACCTTATACTGAACATCGGCCGGCAATTGAGTAAAGCATGGGTGCTGAGTGTCGTGTGGGTCTGTCAAAGCGGATTTTTATTTACACCCGCTATCGGAAAGCAATACGCAACGGATTTTGACAATCCTGATGACACCTATATCGCGTTGATATACGGAGAAAGAAACAGCGTCTGTATGCCGGCTTATCATCGCTTGGATGTAGGACTGAACTATACCACTCAGTCCAAAAAAGGAAACAAAGCTGTCTGGACTTTTTCGGTTTACAACTTGTATAATCGGAAGAACGCATACAACTTCTACTACGACAATGATAACGATTTTGATAATTGGACAGATTATTCTAAGCCGCTTCAACTGTATCAAAGTAGTTTTTTCCCGATGATTCCGAGTGTTTCGTACAAAGTGTATTTCGATTACAGTAAAAAAGAGAAGAAGGAAAAAACAGCTAAACCACGAAGAAACTGGCTGTATTTTTAGTATGTCCGATTCTGTCTGATTTCAGGTGAGACGAAAAAACACCAGTTTTCAAACTTCATTTATTTCCTTCTTTATGAGAAAACATCAAGCATTCAAACAGGTGTTTATTGTTAAGGCAGCCGTATTCATAACAGCTTCGGTAAGAGATGTTTTAATTCAGTCTAAAAAACACGCCAAAACTTCGCAACGCATTGTGTTTGTAATGCATAAAAAAATCCGATACAAAGAATCGCCGGCATCGGATTTTTTTATTTACAATATGTACTTGCTTATTTCACAATGTTCATAAATGCCTGATCGGTAAAGTATTTGGCAAATTCCAAATCGGTAACCGCTTTTTTGGCATACGACACATTGCGTTGAATCGCCGTGCGAAGATTGTTGTACACCCCATCCCGATCGTTTGTACGGGCTGCGATTACCGCGGCTAAGTAAGCCGTAGTCGCGTTCGGATTGGCAACAGCTGACAGCGTGTTACGAGCGGTATTGTAATCGCTGTTGAGAATTTGTGCCAAAGCGGCATTGTTTGAAGTTACGTTTCTCAACACATTTTGAGCTTTCACATAGTCGCCTTGAGCAATGTAGCTTGTCCCCAATGCGGCATCCAAGTTTCCTGTCGTACCGGCGGATTTTCCAAAATAAACCTGAGCGTCGGCAACCTTTCTTAGGGCTAAGTTCAGCATACCCGAATTAAAATTGGCATCCGGAGAATTTGGATTTAGTTCCAGGGCTTCTTTGAATAACTTTGAAGCTTCTTCGTACTGATCCAGTTCATACAGGACAACACCTTTGTTGTTGTATCCTCGAGCGTCATTGGGATTTAGTTCAATAAAACTGTTGTAGATTTTTTCTTTTTCCCGATAAGAATCGACCAGAGTTGCCGCGTAAAGAAGCTCACTTGGGGCTAACGCTTGCGGATTTTGTCCTGCCAAATTCAAAATTTCCGCGTCCGATTTTCCGGTTACGTCAACGGTTAGATTCAAACGGGAACGACGAAGTTGTGGCAAAATTTCATTGGCAACATCTGAGAATGTAGCTGAAAGATTTTTAATTTCGCGCTCGCGCTGTTCCGGATCTTGATACATGGACAGTACGCGAAGAATCAAATCTTTATCTTGAATATTGGATGCTTCCATCAGTTTTTGGAATCCGTCCCAGTCTTCGGCTGTAAACTTGCTGTCAACCATCACATCAGCTTGCAATTTTTTTAGCTCTTTGTTCAGGTAATCCGTTGTTACCGCTTGGCGTTTTTCGGCCAAGTTGGTGTTCAGGTCAATCGGACCATCCGGAGAAGCATATCCGAGTACTTCAAGGTTTGTAATTTCCTTGTTTTGAGCATCACGCGCTTCTTGCACTTTCTGGTTGAACGCGATGATATCCGATTGATTCAACTCAGAACTGCGCAATTGAGCTTGTTGAATAAGGAACAGAATATCAGCATCCTGTGTTTCCTGCGTAACGCGTTGGAAGTTATCGGGCGCGATTGCAGATTTGATTTCGTCAGGCGAAGTAGATGCGAGATAGGATGTCGCGATAACGCCATCGGCAATTTTTACCGCGGGAAGCGTATATTTTTTCTTACCTTGTGTAACGTCAAAGTTTAGAAATAATTCGGACTTAGCCATTTCCGGTGTGTAATCAAACGTAGGATTAATGGTATAAGTTCCCCCCGCTTTGTAATTTATTGCTTGGTTGTTTCCTAATACTTTCTCTCCTTGAAACGATTTTGAAGCACTTTCTTGTTCGTCTCCACTAAATTTAAGCACGGGCGTTACCGTTACTTCCGCGTTCTTTCTGAAATACTTAGTAGGAAATGTTCCCGTAACAGTCGCGTCAACCTTATCGCCTTTCATTTCCAAGGGATTAGGGGTTGTTTTAAAATAGCTTGCATCCAGTGTTTTCAAATTTTTATTACACGATGTGAAAGCCAAAGCCGTTATAATTCCGGCAAAAAATAAAATTTTCTTGTTCATAGGACTGATAATTATTTTTTTGATAGTATTTTAGCAACTTTATTCTCTAAAGGTATTTGATTGGTAATGAAATATTAATCGTCAACAAGTTTAAGCGAATGGGAAGCTGTTTTATAACTTTTTGAAGAAAAAGTATTTAGTGCAAATTTAGTAATTTTATTTCAGACAATTTTTACTTTTAATTTTTTTTGCCAATTTATTTTATCATCAACAAATATTAACAGACAGAACACTGATTTGACCTGAAAAATCTACGGAAAATCTGTATAATAATGATTTATTATGTTACACTATTATATTCAAATTCTTAAAACTTTTTTGGTATGCGGTCGCTTATGGAACGCGCTAAAATTACAGGTTTCGTATTGGCTCTCCGTGTTTGGAATAGTAACTAAGTGGAAGGTCAAACCACAATTTATCTCCATAGAACCTACCAACGTGTGTAACTTAAAGTGCCCGGAATGCCCCGTTGGAATAAGAACAAAACGAGTAAAAACGGTAAATATTGATTTAGATTCTGCAAAAAAAATACTGGATGAACTTTCATCAGGTCTGATGCATGTAATACTTTATTTTCAGGGGGAGCCGCTATTGGGTAGAAATTTTATCGACCTTGTCCGCTACGCGAAGTCCAAAAATTTATTGACATCAACTTCCACAAACGCGCAATTAATCGGTAGCAGCATGGCGAAATCAATCGTAGAATCGGGTTTGGATAAGCTGATTGTATCGGTGGACGGGACCACACAAGAAACCTACGAGACGTATCGGATAGGCGGTCGGTTGGATAAGGCTGTTGCCGCAATTGAGTATCTTGTGAAATGGAAAAAAGAATTGAAATTGCGGTCGCCTGCTATCGAAATTCAATTTTTAGTACTAAAAACTAACGAGCATCAAATGGGAGAAATGAGACAGTTGGCTAAAAAACTCAAAGCCGACAAACTAACTTTCAAATCGGCACAACTTTACGACTACGAGAATGTGAATCCCCTGCTGACTACCATTGGGAAATACGCTCGCTACGAATTGCATCCGGATGGGAAATACCACATCAAGTTACCATTGAAAAACCGATGTAAACGAACGTGGACAGGGGCGGTAATCAATTCCAAAGGGGATGTGTTGCCGTGTTGCTTTGACAAAGACAGTACATTTTCCTTCGGGAACATCAAAGATTCGTCATTTGCCGAAAATTGGCATAGCGATAAAGCTTTCCGATTTAGGAAAAGGATTTTAGCGAATCGGAAACAGTTCGAGATGTGCCGAAATTGCAGCGAACGATAAAAAAATAAGGATGTCTTTATAAAGCGACATCCTTATTGCTGTTTTTGCAAGGTTTACTCAAAATATCTAATTCATAGAGATGTTAAACGGTATGACCGCGTAAATTCCATTCATATTTTGAGTTTCTTCAATTTGCCGTAAGATTTTGTAATTCATATCGCCTAATTTCGATTTTAGGAATCGGGATTCAATCGAACCGTTGAAATCTTTCATCAGCGTAGTAAAGAAATCTTCTTTTTCAGGGTATGATTTAATGGAATAGTTATCCAATTTGGCTTTTCCGGCGGCAATTTTTATCGCATCGTTCAATCCGCCCAATTCATCAACCAATCCGAGTCGTTTAGCGTCTTCTCCTGTCCATACCCGACCTTCGGCAATGGCTTTAATCGCATCAGGCTGCATGCTCCTTCCGTCCGCACATCGTTTTACAAACAGTTCATATCCACGGTTGACATAGGTTTGAAGCAGATTGCGTTCTTCCGGCGTAAAGGCGCGGTTATAATCGACGGCATCGCTCATTTTATTCGTTTTTACACCATCGTAGGTTAAACCCAGTTTGCTGTTAAGTCCGGCAATATTCGGGAAAGTACCAAATATACCGATAGAACCTGTCAATGTATTGGGCTGGGCAAGAATAGTATCGGCAACGCAGGAAATGTAGTATCCGCCGGAAGCGGCGTAATCGCCCATGGATACTATCAGCGGCTTTTCTTTCTTGAGTTCGCGAAGTGCATGCCAGAGTTGCTCGGAACCATAAACGCTACCCCCGCCGGAATTTACGCGGAAAACGACTGCTTTTACCGTTTTTTCGTCTTTAATGTCGTTGATGGTTTTTACCAATTTTTCGGAAACGATACCGTCACGTTCGTTGGGCATATCGATACCGCCAACGGCATAAATTACAGCAACTTTATCTTTCTGCAATTTCTCGGAGACGGTTACATGGTTCATATCGGCATGTGATACGAAATGAATATCTTTCTCGTCTTCTTGCTTGGTAAGTTTTTTGAAGACATCCGTCATCGCGTCGTCATAAATCAAAGAGTCAATGAGCTTGTAATCAACGTATTTCTCCACCGTTTGGAAAGTCATCGATTCATCCGCATAGGTATTCAGCGTTTCTTTTGATAGTTTTCGCGATTCGGAAATAGCATCCAACATGGTGTTCCATATCGAGTTGGAGAAAACGGTTACCTGTTCTTTATTCGCATCGCTCATTTTGGTTTGTAATACCGGTTCTACCGCCGATTTATACGTACCCACTTTTACCACTTGCATTTCAACCCCAATTTTGTCCAATGTGTTTTTAATAAAGGTGGTGCTGGTTGCTATCCCCTGAAAATCAAGCGAACCCAGCGGATTCATATAGATTTTATCCGCGACGGATGCCAAGTAATAATTTTTTTGGCTGTACGTATCCGAGTAGGCAACAATAAACTTCCCGGAAGACTTGAAGTCAACCAGCGCGTCGCGGATTTCCTTCATAGATGCATATCCACCTGATAATACGCCACTTTTCAAGTAAATTCCCAAGATATTCGGGTCTTCTTTCGCTTTTTTGATATTGGACAGTACATCGTCCAATCCAATTGTCTCTACATTGGTCTGCCCCATCGAGTTTGCATAAAATGAAGAAAACGGGTCTTCTTTTGAGCGTTCGACAAGCGATCCTTTTAAGTCTAATTGATAGACCGAGTTTGGTGTTGTTTTTACCGACTTGTTTGACGAAGCCGCAATCGCGCCTATCACACCCATGAAGATTAACATACTGATAAAGGACACAACAATGATACCGACAATGGTAGCCAGCGTGTATTTAAGAAATTGTTTCATGATTTGAAATGAGTTAAATATTTAAGCCCGCAAGGTAACAATTTTTTTGAAAATTTAATGAATAATGCTACAAATTATTGGGCGAAAACAGATTGATGCTTAAACGAAAGACAAAAGCGTATTTTGTAGCGACATCTTGTCCATCCCGCCGGAATTGCGCCAAACCATATTTCCGTTTTTGAAAATCATCAGCGTCGGGACTGCCTGAATTTGATACCGTGAAGCTACCGCTTGATTTTTGTCCACGTCGATTTTCAGGACACGGGCTTTGCCCTGAACTTCTTTTCCTATGGCTTCGATTGAGGGTGCCATCGCCTTGCATGGACCGCACCAAGTCGCGTAGAAATCTACTAAGACCGGGATGTTTGAATTAATTATTTCTTGAAATGTTTGCATGAATTATTTTTTTTCGATTTGTATGTGCAGTTACAGTAACGTTGGAAAATGGTTAAATTTTCCGGAGATAAAATAAAGAAGGGAGACGGACTCTCCATCTCCCTTCAGTAAAAAACACTTAATTTATTTCAATCGTTCTTGCCGCTTTTGGCTTTGCTTCTTCTTTTTTTGGAATTGAAACGGCCAAAATTCCATTGTTGTAACCCGCAGAGACTCTGTCGCCATCGGCGATATCAGGTAACGTAAACGAACGTGTGAAAGCTTGATAGCTAAATTCGCGTTTCGAATAGTGAACTTTTTCGTCTCTCGCTTCACTTTCTTCTTGTTTTTCAGACGAGATAGTCAATACATCGTTATTGACTTCGATTTTGAAATCGTTTTTGTCAAATCCGGGTACGGCTACGTCAATACTGAATTCGTTATCGTTTTCTTTTACGTTTACTGAAGGTAGAGTGGTGTTTGTTTTTGAGAAATTTTTCGTTCTCCAATCCATTAAATCGTTATCGAAGAAACGGTCAACAAACGGATTGCCTGTAAATCTAACTAATGCCATGATTTTGTTCCTTTCTTTTTATAGTTAATACTCATTTAATTTTAATGTTTGACTCATCAAATGCAAAATAAATACCAACACCAAAAACACGACAAAATGACTTGTTTCCAGGCGGATTGAATTTTAAAAATAATCGAATTGTTTTCAATTTCTATCAATACACTAATATACAGCCTACTAAATAAATTTAGACCTATGCCAAATTGACAGTTTTTGTTTCTTGCAAAAAACTTTCGTTTTCAAAAAAAATGCTATACTTTTGTTTATTCCGTCTTTTAATTCTACTTTATGAGCATCGCGTCAAATCAAACTTCCCCAATAGGGATTTTCGATTCCGGCTACGGCGGATTAACCGTATTAGACGAAATTAGGAAAGAATTGTCCGAATATGATTTTATCTATCTGGGAGATAATGCAAGAACACCATACGGAACACGGTCATACGAAGTCGTCTATAAGTTTACACTGCAATGTGTCGAATTTTTATTCAAACAGGGCTGTCATTTGGTAATTCTTGCCTGTAATACAGCTTCAGCAAAGGCATTGCGTTCTATTCAGCAAAACGATCTGCCACGAATTGACCCCGAAAGACGGGTGCTTGGGGTTATTCGACCGACCGCCGAAATTGTAGGCTCGCTAACTCAATCCAAACACGTCGGCTTATTCGCTACGAGCGGCACGGTACAATCCGAGTCTTATCCGCTTGAAATTCAAAAAGTTTCTCCCGACGTTACGGTTACTTCGGAAGCCTGTCCCATGTGGGTGCCGTTGATTGAGAATAACGAACACCTGAGTCAAGGCGCAGACTATTTTGTAAGGAAACATACAGAAAACTTGATGAAAGCGGATGCAGAGATTGACACCGTGATTCTGGGTTGTACGCACTATCCTTTACTGAGAACGAAAATTGAACACGCGCTACCCGATAAAGTACAAGTCATTTCGCAAGGCGGCATTGTTGCCAAAAGCCTGAAAGATTATCTGCATCGCCATCCGGAGATGGATAAGAAATGTAGTAAAGGAAGTTCTATCCGATATCTGACAACCGAAAATTCCGATAAATTCTCATCGTCGGCATCTCTCTTTTTATCGGATAAAGTTCCGGCTGAACATGTCGAAATGAATTGACGCGTATTTTTTGAACGATGTCTAAAAAGTTCAATAATGAATATTTTCTTATTACTTATTCTAATAACACTTCTTGGCTATGCCATTCTGATTATCCGTTTCATTGTTGGCTGGGAAAAGTTGCCGGATTTTGAATCGACGGAACGCAACGTATCCACTTCCGTAGCGATAGTTACAGCCTGTAAGAACGAGAAATTGCACTTACCCTTTCTTCTCAAAGCCATTCAAGCGCAGACCTACTCTAATTTTCAACATATAGTAGTAGATGACGATTCTACGGATGGGTCATGGACGTTCGCAAGGGACTATCAATATAATTTCACGCGATTAAAAGTGCTGCAAAACGAAGGAGTCGGGAAAAAAGAAGCGCTCAAGACCGCCATCGAGCAAACGGACGCGGAGTTAATCGTAACTTTAGATGCAGATTGCCGACCAAAAGCCGAATGGTTGGAAACAATTGTGGAATTTTATGAGCGTGAAAATGCCGATTTGGTTATTTGTCCGGTTCGGATGAGTACGGATCGAAGTTTTCTGCAAAATTTCCAGCAATTTGATTTTACGAGTTTAGTCGGAAGTGGCGCGGGAGCTGTCGGAGCAGGTATGCCCATTCTGTGTAATGGAGCTAATCTCGCGTTTCGCCGTCAGGTATGGCTCGACAGCTTGGATGAACTGCATTTTGAAGAGCCGAGTGGCGACGATATTTTCTTACTTCAAAGTGTGAAAAGGCGCGGTGGCGTCATTCGTTTTTTGAAATCTAAGACGGCAACGGTCGTTACTCGACCCAAAGCATCGTGGAAAGCGTTTTTTCAGCAACGGCAACGGTGGGCAGGCAAAAAAACGGCTTATACCGATTGGCAGCTATCCCTGACGGCCGTATTGGTTTTTATGACCGGTTTTATGGTACTTCTCAATTTAATACTTGCCGTTTTTAAACAGGGATTTTGGATGTATTCTATCCTTTTTTTTCTTTTAAAATGGTTGATAGATTTTGTCTTTTTTAGACAGACGAAGGATTTTTTTGAATTAAAAAATGTTACAGGAAACAGCTTTTTGATTTCGTTGGCTTACCCCTTTTACATTGTTTACGCGGCTATAACTTCCTTCATCACAGGGAGCAACAGAAATTGGTAGGACAAACACGCTAATTTCTTACGATCAAGTAGTTGTTTACGTATTCCGTTTGATAGCGTTTGAGTGGAAATTTGGAAGGTCCTTTGGATACCCGCCCCCAGCCGTCTGTGATGTAAAATTCCGAACCACACTTTGGACAAACCGCGTATCCGACTTTGTATTTATCCGGATAGTGATACGATAGACCGGTAATGACGCGAACGTCGGGGTCAGCTTCGTAAGGACAGCATAGGTCATACGAGAAATAGCGCGTATCCAAATTTTCATCATATCCGACAACGACCAACACACCGCCGTATCCAATCGCGAACGGGGGATATTGTCGCGGATAGGTAAAAGTCATCGTATCGTTGATTACGCTTCCGAACGTAGGATTGTACGAAAGCATATTGAGCGAAATTTCGACAGGCACGTCCGGAATCGGCGATTTATACTTGTTTTCGCAACTGAAAAAAGCAAATAATAGGGTTGCCCAAATTGCTATGAGATTGATATGCTTCAATTTACTCAAGTTCTATCTGTATAGATAACGAGCCAAATGACAAATTATTACAATTCTTGAGCGACTAAATAGCCGGTGTAAATCAAGAAAACACATAGCAATACTCCACCTTCCCACCGATCTATATGGCGTTTTTTACCGGTAAACATGAACAAAAACAAAAGAATAGTACCGCCAATCAAAAGAAGCATTTCACGGTTGAATGAAGGCTCGTAAACAATCGGATGAATTAATCCACTGATGGGTAGAATCAACAAAACATTAAAAATACTGGACCCGATTACGTTTCCGATAGCGATGTCGCTGTTCTTTTTCGAAGCGGCGACAACCGACGTAACCAACTCCGGCAGGGATGTACCCGCGGCGACGATAGTCAAGCCGATGATTTTTTCGGAAATACCGAAATCAAGTGCAATGCTTTCCGCACCGGTTACGACCATCCTCCCCCCTACCACTAGTATGGATAAGCCTACGATGATAAATATACCTATTTTTACATTCGTCATTGGTTTGATTTCTATCGCTTCAACTGTATCCGGTGTAGTCTTGGATTGCTTAAAGGTGTAAACCAGAAAGCCGATAAAGAGTAAAAACAGTATGATGGAGTCTATCCGGCTCAATACGTTCTCACTTTGTCCCAAAACCGCGTTTGAAAGTAGCATGACTAACGCCGTTATAGCCAGCGAGAAAGGTATCTCCTTACGAATCATGCTACGCTGAACGGCGACAGGAAAGATGACGGCGACCGTACCCAAAATCAAGAACAGGTTGAACGTATTGCTGCCGATTATGTTTCCGTAAACGATTTCTGAATACCGGTCAATGGAAGCAACCGCATTTACAACCAGTTCGGGAGCAGAAGTGCCGAAAGCCACTATGGTAAGTCCGATAACTAAATCGGAAACATTATTTTTTTTTGCCAGCCCGGATGCGCCACTTACGAGCCAGTCGGCTCCTTTGATGAGAAATACAAAACCCGCGATAATCAGTAAAATATCAAGAATCATAATTAGTTAAGAAAGGATTACGCGGTCTAATGGGGTAGGAATCTAACGGTGGTCAGAAGTCCAGCCGGTATTGTTGCTTATTCTCTTTCTCCTGTTGAAATTTCAGAGAATTCCGTTCCCAAAAGACACCTTGAGAATAACCCTGTATTTGGGGTGATTGTTCACTTGATTTCAATCTTTTTTCCGCCCATAACGCGTATTCTTCGTTCATTTCTATTCCTACATACTTTCTGTTGAGTTTTTTAGCCGTAACCGATGTTGTCCCTGAACCCAGAAAAGGGTCAAAAACGATACCGTTTGGCGGGCAACCGGCAAGGATGAGTTTGGCGATTAATTTTTCCGGCTTTTGGGTGGGGTGGTCCGTGTTTTCCGGCATCGACCAAAACGGAATGCTGATGTCGTCCCAAAAGTTGGATGGATAGGTAATGCGGAAATTTCCATCGCCGGTTGCTTCCCAGTCTTTCGGCTTGCCATTTTTCTTGTATGGTGCTATTACACGGCGTTTCATCTTGACCGACTCTACGTCAAAGTAATAATCCTTCTCATTTTTTACTCCAAACCAGATGTCTTCCATTCCGTTTTTCCAGTTTTTCTGTGCGCCGCGTCCTTTTTCTCGCTGCCACGTGATACGGTTGATGACAGTCAGATGCTCATTCATTACCTGTTGCAGAGCGGCGGTATTTTTCCAGTCGCCACAGAGATAGAGCGACCCGTTAGGTTTTAGGCATTGAACTACTTTAGGAAACCATGAGTTTAAATATTCGATATACCGCTCATTGTCTGTCGCTTTGAACTTGAACCCGTGGAAATCGCGGCTAAGATTATAGGGTGGGTCGATGACGATCAGGTCAGCGAACGCGGTGGGCAGGTAATCCAAAACAGCGAATAAATCGGATAGAATCGTTTTATTCAGAATGGCTTGCAGTTCTAATTTTTTGTCTTTCTCCGGTCGGTACAATTTCATAGAAAACTCCTGACGTTCTTGGTCGTCAAGCGTTAACGTTTGGTTTCGTTCTGCACGTTCTTTATTTGCTTGCTTCATTTATAGAATAGGCTTGTTATTAATGACTGTCAAGTGTACAGCTTAGTAAGGGGCTGTAGAGCAACACCCTGTTCGAAAACACGATATTAGCGGTATGTTTTTCTGTTTTGGATTACAATTTTTTATTCTTTTCAAGTCGTCTAAATCCGTAGTAAATTAGTATTACACAAAGTACAAGTCCGATTATTGCAGGGATAAGAATTGATTTTCCCACTTCTCCGGCATTGTAAATGCTCCAAATAATTTTTCCCGTCGCCATGAGTGTTACCACACCAAGTCCCATTAAAAGGCTACGTTTCCAGAAAGCAAGTCCAAGAGCTAAGAATGAGACAGGAACAGTCAAAACCAACAACCACTTTTTGTAATCCCATTGAGCATTGAGCCAATCTTTTTCAAATTGTAGAAACATTTTCACTTGCTCACTTATTGTTTCGGGTTTAGCGAACCAAAACATACTTGTAAAAAGGCAAAATATAGTTATTGAAATTCCCGCCCAACTTTGTTTGTAAGCAAAAAGGCAAAATGGTATCAAAAAAACAGGGCGAATAAACCAACTCATCCGGTTTTGGTGTCGCTCAAAAATCCAACTGAAAAATGTTTCGCTTGTCATTGCTGTTGCAATAAATGCAATCGTCAACACACCAAAAACAAGTGCTATTGATTTATCATATTTTGATATAAATTCTTTCATTGTTCATTGGTGTAAGAACTTATCAACCCAAAAACTGTCGTTTTCCGGTCGTCCACAGAATTGTTGACAACATCCGAATCAGCCAACTATTTCTCCGAGCAACCACATTTCTTCATCCGTGAAATCTGTTTTTTGAAGTGACTGCATGTTGTCTTCTAATTGTTTTACGGAACTTGTCCCGATGATTACAGAAGAAACACGCTTATCATGCAGGCACCACGCGAGTGCCATTTGAGCGAGTGTCTGCTTCCTTTTCTTGGCAAAATCGTTTAATTTTTGAATCTTGTTGATGATTTCCGGAGTTATTTGCTCTTTTTGCAAAAAACCGAAAGTCTGTCCGGCACGCGAATTTTCAGGGATTCCTTTCAAGTATTTATCGCTGAGCAGACCTTGCGCCAAGGGCGAGAATCCTATAAATCCTACTCCCTTTTCTTCCAACAAAGGAAAATGGCTTTTTTCTATTTCTCTTGAAAACAGGCTAAACCGGTCTTGATAAATTAAACACGGCGTTTTTCGCTCTTTCAGGATTCGAAACGCTTCGCGAGCCTTTTCCGGAGGATACTTGGAAATTCCGACATACAATGCCTTCCCCTGCTTGATCACGTCTGAAAGTGCGCCCATAGTTTCTTCCAACGGTGTATGCGGGTCGTAACGGTGGGAGTAGAAAATATCTACATAATCCAGCCCCATTCGTGTTAAACTTTGGTTGATGCTTGCCATCAAATACTTACGCGAGCCCCAATCGCCGTAAGGACCTTCCCACATGGTGTGTCCGGCTTTGGTGCTGATAATGAGTTCGTCTCGATGAGAATGGAAATCTTCTTTGAGAAACTTGCCAAAGTTCGTCTCGGCACTACCGAATGGCGTTCCGTAGTTGTTTGCCAAATCAAAATGGGTTATCCCGTTGTCAAAAGCCACGTGAAGCATTTTTTGCGCTTCGGACTGATCGTTTACATCTCCGAAATTGTGCCACAGTCCCAAGGAAATACGTGGAAGTTGCAAACCGCTTTTCCCACAGAAATTGTATCCGACCGATTTGGTGTATCGTTCAGATGAAGGTGTATAAGACATATCGTTATACTCAATTATTACCGCGTAAGAATCAAAATTACAGATTAAAACTTCACATCAGGTGCTTGGTTGGCTCCGGCTTCGGCTTCGAAAGCCGGTTTTTGGTCAAAACCGAACATGCCGGCAAGTATATTTTTCGGGAAAGTCCGAACCGCCGTATTGTATTTGCGTACTTCTTCGTTGTAGTTTTCGCGAGCAACGGTAATCCGATTTTCGGTACCTTCTAATTGATTTTGAAGGTCTAAAAAGTTTTGATTGGCTTTCAAATCCGGATAAGCTTCGCGCAGCATCAATAGTCTGCCTAAGGCATTCGATAGCTCGCCTTGTGCCGCCTGAAACTCCTGTAGTTTTTCAGGGGTCATGTTGTTGGGGTCAATAGTCATTTGAGTCGCTTTTGAGCGGGCATTTACTACCGCTTCAAGCGTACCACTTTCGTGTTTCGCGTATCCTTTAACCGTTTCTACCAGATTCGGGATAAGATCTGCGCGACGCTGATACTGGTTTTCTACATTTGCCCAAGATTTGTTCAGGCTTTCTTGCGTCTTTACTAATCCGTTGTAGCCACCGATGCCCCAAAAAACCAAAATGGCGATAATTGCCAGAACAAGTAATATTCCTCCTTTTTTCATAATTTTTACTTTTTATTGATTGATATTATTTTTATGTAAGTTATTTTTTTTTGTCGACTGATGTATGAGCATTGGCGGTTTGCGGGAGCATTCTTTGTCGCACTGCGACAAAGTGAATGTGGAAGCAAAATCGGTGAAATGCGTGTTAGCCGACCAATGAACATAAGCGTGTGTTAACAGTATGGTGTGTTGACTTTATATTCTCGTTTGCTTTCCCGAATTAAATTGTTGAAGTAGGCAATTCCCGTAAAAGCTACTATCTTCAATCCTATTTTTTTATAATCTTCCATTGACCGGTTTTGTCACTTCCGACACGTTCTATATATCCATTCTCTTTAAGTTCCTTTATTTTCCTTTTTGTTGTGCTTAAACTTATTTTCAATTGTTCGCTGATTTCGGTTGCTGTAATATTGTTATTAACTTTAATCAGATTAAATACAGTGTCATTTACAGTATCATTTACAGTATCATTTTTCGGTTTTACGGTATCATCGTATTGAACGTGCATTTCTCGGTTTTTCAGTATATGATTTTCTCCGAGTAATAAATTTGAAAGGAAGAAGATTAAATATTTATCAGTTTTATCAATGCCTCCGGATAAATCTTCATAGTTAGCTCGAACAAGTGCATTGCGAAAATACCACGAATGTTCGGCAAATAAGTTGTTATTTACCTCTTTAAATCCAAGTTTACGAAGATATTTGATTAAAAAAATGGCTGTTGTCCGAGTATTGCCTTCTCCAAATATGTGTATTTGCCACAAAAAACTAATAAAATGCGCTATGTGTTCAATGATTTCTTGTTGGCTTAAACCTTTATAGCTAAATTTTTTTTCTTGTTCAAAATCATATTCTAAAGTAGGTTTTAAGCTTTCAGCACTTGCATAAAAGACTGTTTCTCCATTTAAAATCCATTCTTGTTTGGTAATATTATAGTCGCGGATTTTACCCGCATGGTTATAAATGCCTTGAAATAATCTACGATGAATGGTAAGATATTCAATTGGCGAAAGAGTAAAGGTTTGCTCGCTTAATATTTCAGTAATCCGTGCAGATACTTTGTCTGCTTCTTCAGTACGGTTTTCTGTTTCTTTTACAGGATATTGTTTATAGTAACTATCTATTCGTAGTTTTACCTCATCAATTGAGATATTACCTTCAATATTTTGCTTAGCCGTTGCTATTAAGTAGTCCGAAGGTTTCAGCCCATCAACTTGTTGCAGACCAATAGCAGTTTTCCAAACTTTTGCTTTTTCGGCTTTGTTTGGTTCTCCCTGCCTTAAATATTCATCAAAATTATCCATTCCTAAAACTACAATCTTTTATTGAACCAAACCGCTAATTTTATCTGTTTTTCTTTTTTTTGCTTTTTGAAAATCTCGCCAATCGTTTCTGTTTCCTACACTTGGCAGCAACAGCTAACAATATGGACAACAATGGATTGCGGGCTACTTTCCTATCAGATTACACCAAAAGTTGAAGCGGGGCACAACCCTTCGTGTACCACTGAAATCCTTATTGACAATACTGCGCCTTGTGCTTAGTACTTTTTATAATTTCTCTTTTTGTAATTTTTTATCATTTTGCCAAAATCCTTGTCCTTCTTGCGTTTTTCGGCGACTGTTGCTTCAAAGTGTTCTTTTTCTCTTTCCATTTTCAAGAAGTTTTCATAGGACAATTTATCTATTGTTCCACTTTCAACCGCTTTTAAAACGGCACAGTCAAATTCGGTAGTGTGTGTACAATCTTTAAATTTACAGTCTTTAGAGAGTTGAACTATCTCATTAAATGTAATTTCCAATCCTTCTTTTGAATCTGCAATGCCTACTTCCCTTATACCGGGGTTATCGATAAGTATCCCGCCATTTTCGAGAACAATTAATTCACGATGACTTGTAACGTGCCTACCTTTATTTGTGCTGGGACTAATCGTATTGATTTTCATCAATTCTCTGCCTGACAAATTGTTCAGCAAAGAAGATTTTCCCACTCCCGATGAACCTAACAAACAATATGTCTTGCCTTTTTCGATATTATCTTTGAGTAATATCAGTCCTTTTTGAGATGCATTACTTATGGGAATTATGGACACTTTTTTTACTCTTTCTTGAACTTTGCTAACCAATATTGATAACTCATCGTCCGTAATCAAGTCGATTTTATTGAGAATAATAATCGGACTTACGTTAGAAGTATGGCAAATGGTCAAGTATCGTTCAATTCTGTTAATGTTGAAGTCTCTATCGACAGCTTGAACGATCAAAGCATAATCAATATTTGTAGCGATAATTTGTTTTTCTCCTTGTTTTCCAACGGCTTGTCTTTCAATGATGGTTTTCCTTGGAAAGACAGAATGAATAAGAACCTTATTGTTGTCATATTCAGATATTGCTACCCAGTCGCCAACAGCCGGAAAATCAGACCTTTGATGTGCAGTAAAACGTAAATTTCCGATTATTTCTCCATCATATTCTCCTTTTTCCGTTTTTACAACATATCTTTCTTTGTGTTCTGAAATAACCCGACCTACTTCAAAAGCATCAAGATTCTTGCCTATTCTGTATTCTTCCAATTCTATGTTATATCCTAAATCATCAAGTGTCATCTGTTTCTTTCAGTATTGTGCCCAACGATTGAATATATGTGATTTGTGTTATCTCTTGTCGTCTGAAATCATTAACAAGGCTCTTTCGCCATATACCACATTGCTTACCATCCGCCCGAAGCACCGCCGCCGCCGGACATTCCACCACCAAAACTGCCACCTCCGAAGCCGCTACCGCCACCAAAACCGCCTCGTCCGCTGAACACGCTACCGCCAACCGCACCTCCTGTAAAGGCGGCACTTCTTCTCAATCTTGGTATTTTGGTATCATGATGGTCTTCGTAACCACAGTATTTGCATTTGTAGGTAGCGCGTTGTGTGCCGGAATTGAAATAGGTAGGCATTAAAATCGTTCGGTTCGATTGTAAATTGTACGCTTTCGTATTGCAACGCGGACAACGTGTGTACGCATTTAGTTTATCCAACGAAAATACAGCCTCATTTTGGCAAGAGTCGCAAACAAAAACGTCATAGTCAACACTATTAAGCTCTTCTTCAAATTGTTGGGACACTTTAAGGCGCGTGTCTTCTTCTTTTTCCGAAAGGATGTGCATCATTCCCCCGCAAGCATTACAAGGAATTGGTGCATTACGTGCGCTATTCATTTTTCGTTTTCCAAACCAATAGGCAGGCAAAGCAGCTATCGGCGCGGGCAGCAACAGTAGTACGTAGGCAAATCGTGAAAGTAAAATAATCAAGAAAAAAGCTGTCAGCGGTAAAACAAACGCGGAGATTACATACGTTGCTTTATTTTGGTCTTTAATCGCTTTGTAGCGAGCCAAATTAGTAGACAATGCTTTGTTTTGGTGTACTTTACGCACGGAGCTGCTAACCCAGAGCCAAGTTAGCAGGAGAAAAATCACATAGACCGCGGCGGCATAAGGTAGCGCTTCACGCCAATTGACCGGCTCCGCTACTTCTTTTTCAAAAGGTTCTTCACGTACGGTTCTGATAATGCGGTCAACTCCGGAAATCATTCCCGCGTCATAATCTCCTTTTTTGAACTCCGGAATAATATTTTCATGAATAATACGAGACGCGGTCTGGTCGGTAAGAATTCCTTCCGCACCATATCCCGTGCGGATTACCACTTGCCGAATATCGGTTACAAACAGTAGAAGCACTCCGTTGTCTTGTTGCTCTTGTCCTATTTTCCAATGATTGTAAAGGCGATTTGCGAAATCGTCGATATCATCAAATCCGATAGAATTTAGGGCGACAACAGCCATTTCCGTGCCGTTTTGCTTCCACAGAGAATCTATTTGTACGTTGACGGTTTGCTTAGTCTCCGTTTTGAGAATGTTGTCCGGATCGCTGACAAAACTTGGGATGACAGCTTCTTGCGGGTTGGGAACTGTCTCTACCGTATATGATTGCGCGTTAAGTGTAAAAATCGCGAAGTACAAAAACAGTATCAACCCAATTCTGTCCATGGCTTAATACGACTTTGAATCAAGTAGCGTAATCGTAAAAATCAGGGTAGAATAGGGGGGAATTAATCCTTGTTGTTCATCCCCATAAGCAATGGTATGTGGGATGTAAAATTCAAAAGTTTCGCCACGTCTCATTTGCAGAATACCTTCTGCCAAACCGGTAATAATACTGCCTGAACCTGACAAATAAAAAATGGAGCTTGTGCCGCTATCAAATTCTGTTCCATCGATGTATTTTCCGGTATAATCGACCCATACAGCATCAGCAGCATTTGGTTTCCGTTCGGATTCGCCGGCAGGAGGGCTTGTTCTTCGATAGGATAATCCGGACTGTGTTACCGTAAAACCGGCATCCGTTTTATGGCTTTCGTACCAGTTGTCATTCATTACTTTCCAATCAATGTAGCTGTCAGACTTTTCGCAGCTTACAGTAAGTAATGTTACGGATAAAATGGCTACGGCAATGGATAAATATTTCAGTTTCATCGATTCAACCTGTTTTTTCAAATGCTAATTTTAATTGTGTAAAGGTACTAATTTTTTTCGATTCGGAATGAGTAACGTCCAATTCGGTTTCCATCGGCGAAAATATCCAATCGATAGGTACCTAATTGCAGGATTTCGTCCACTTTCCAGTACAAAACATCGCTGATGGCTTCTCCGCCATACTCGATTTCTTTTTTGAGTGAAAAAGGAATTTGCTTGTTCTCGTAAGCGAATGTTCCCCCACCTTTATTCATCAATTCATCGTCCGGGCGGGTCAAACGAAGATAAACAGTTTTGATACCGGGTTCGGCTGTGATGTTTTTCCCAATCGTGAAATTGAACTTCAAGGTTTGCATCCGACTGGCTCGTTCCGTTTTACGTTCTCGGGTATCAAGCGGGGTTACGGATATGCTGTGCGCTTCCAAAATTGCGGCGCGACTTACCGTTTCTGTTAGGCTCTCTTTTTCCTGCGCCAATAATTCGGCTGTGGCGGATGCCGATTGATAACGCTGCTTGACTTCCAAGTTTTCGGTAGTTAATCGTTTATTGAGCGAATTGAGTGAATCAATCTGTTGCACGTAGTGGGCTAAAATCTTCCGCAACGTAGCAATTTCATCCTTCAATTCGGCTATTCTTTTGGCATCAGTGGCTTTGGTTTGTCGTAATTCGTTTTGAAGGTCTTTGATTTTTTGTTTTTGCATGTCAAATTCTCGAAGCAAAGAATCATTGTGTACATAAAGTGTAAACCCGTCCATGTCGCCTGCCATTTGATCGATTTCGGTAACCATTTGCTGTTTCTCTTCTTCCATAAACATTTCGGTCTCAGCAATCTGCTTGCTTTGCTCGTTGGATTTGTTCATAAAAATGAGCAATCCGGCTATCAACCCGATAATAATAACAGCAAGTAATACCAATAAAATGGTTAGTTTCTTTTTCGTCATAAATTTTTGATATCAATTCTTGATTCACGATAAGCACAGAATTACCAACGGAATATTTATCTGCGCATAAGATTTATAAATCTTCTATTATTTTCTCCAAATGAATCCCGTGCGATCCTTTTATTAAAATGAAACGATTTTCTAACGGATTATTTTGCAAGTAGATCTTAAACGCTTCTATGTCAGCAAAAGCTATGCCGTTATGTTTTGTCTGTGAAAACTGCCTGCCTACCAAATAAATGTCAGAAATGCCGGTTTCTGACATTATATCCACGATAGTCTGATGTTCTTCCGCCGCCTGTTCGCCCAATTCGAGCATATCGCCTACAATAACCGTTTTTTTTTCGTAATTAATTTGAGTAAAATTACGCAAAGCCACCATCATACTGGTAGGATTGGCGTTGTACGCATCTACAATGAGTTTGTTGGTTTTTGTTTGTACGAATTGAGAACGGTTATTCGACGGTTGATACTTTTCAAGTCCTTGCTTGATTTGTTCGTTTGCAATTCCGAAATAGCTACCTATCGCTACGGCGGCAAGTATGTTTTCCGCGTTATATTCTCCAATGAGATTGGTTTTAAGATTAAATCCGCCTTCTGATGTTGTACAGCTCATTTCAAGCAACGGATTGTTGGCTGTAACCGTTCCGACAGCTATTTTATTTTCTTTTTCACAATTAAGTTGATAAGTCAAAATTTGGCGTTTGTCGGTAAATCCAGATTTCTCAACCATTTTATTTAAATAGCGATTTCCTGTGTTTAAGAATATTCTCCCGGATTGCTTCAGTATAAAATCATACAACTCGGCTTTAGTCTCCATCACACCTTCGAAAGACCCGAACCCTTCGAGATGGGCTTTTCCCACGTTGGTAATGATTCCATAGTCCGGTAGCGCGATTTCGGAGAGAAATTTGATTTCTCCCGGATGATTAGCACCCATCTCAACGATGGCTATTTCGTGTTTTTCGGTCAACCGGAGCAACGTAAGGGGAACTCCGATGTGGTTGTTCAGGTTACCTTGCGTGTAGAGCGTATTGAATTTTCGCGTCATAACAGATGCGATTAATTCCTTCGTTGTCGTTTTTCCGTTTGTCCCCGTAATTCCGATGATTTTTGTCCCTAATTTTTGTCGGTGATGGCGAGCCAGATTTTGCAGTGTTTCTAAAACGTCTCCTACAACGATAAACCGTTCGTCTATCGCGTAATCCTTATTGTCAACCACAGCATAAGCACACCCATTCTCCAAAGCAGAAAGTGCGAACGCGTTCGCGTCGAAATTTTCACCCTTCAGTGCAAAAAAAATCGAATGGGGCTTACAATCACGACTATCGGTGCAGATTGTCGGATTCTTCCGAAAAATAGAGTACAGTTCCATGTAAAAATATTGTGGAACAAAATTACGGAATTTAAATGAGCGGAGAAAAAAACAAAAAAAACAATGAAATTATTTTAGGTTTTTAGACTAAATATTTCTTTTAGACTGCTTATCTTTACGCCTTAAAATATACATGCAGCATTATGAAACCGAAAGAAAACAAAACAAATGAAGTTGTTCAACACCTTAAGAATAAAGTTTCTAAACTTCCTGTAGGATTTATCGTTGGTGTTGCTGCCGGGGGTGGGCTTCTTCTCTACGCGACACGCAATCGGGGGTCAAAAACGACTAACGCGATAACGAATCTGGCAAAATTAGCGGCTCCTTATGTAATTATCGCCATTTTAGATAAATTTGCGGACAGTTACGATCAAAAGCAAGATCGAGTTATAGAAGATGTTGAACTTGATGAGTCATAATTCGTTGTAGCAAAACAAGGCAAATCCGCTTTATTTAATTAATTCAACTTTCGCGAGCTGAATTTAACCTGCTTGCGGTAGGTTTTTGAAATTTAGGTATTTTGTAAGTTATCCATTTTCAGAGAATAATTTCTCCATTAACATTCCGGTTTCGATATTGAGAATTTCGGACAATTCGGCTATATGGGTTACGTGCGAAAAGATTTTGCCAATCAGCTCTATCTGACAACCCGTTTTAGGTAAATCGGTATCGCCAATAATCATTCTAACTTAATTTTCTCGCCATTTCCAACGCTTTTGGAAACAATATGTTATTTTCCAAATGGATATGCGTGTGTATGTCGTCTTCCAATTCTTCGAGCATTTTGTAAGTTACCAAATAGGTATTGCAAGCATCTTGCGGAATTGTATATCCGTTGCTTAACGTATTGATTCTCTCCAACATTTCCCCCGCTCCGTCGTGTTCGTGCATCATTCCGTTTATTGCGTTTTGGATAAGCATCTTCAGTTGTGGCGAGTCGGATTTTAGTGCTTCCTTTATTGCCGGGAAAAGCACCTGTTCCTCTTTTTCGAAATGGGGCAGCAAATCATCCGCCAACTCATCAAACACAGCGGCTATTTCAAGTAATTCAGGATGATTGTAACCGTGAACGTCCGCTATTTTTTTGGTGTATCCGTCCAATTGCGCCAGTAATTTTCGTCCCGATTTATGATGCGTATTCACGATGTAATCTATCAAGAAATCGACATCCCATTCTTTAAAATTATGAGCCGAAGTAGCACCTGATTTTTGCAAATCGTTGATCTGTTGAGTAAGTTTTTCTTCTGAAATATTTTTCTCACGGCAAGCTTCCGCTACTGATTTTTTACCTCCGCAGCAAAAATCGATGCCCGCGTTTTTAAACACTTCGGCTGTTCTGAAATCGTCAGCCACAATTTGTCCTATCGTTTTAGTTGTATCCATACGTTTTGACGTTTATAAAGTTATTTATTTGGAAAAATAGACGTGATAAAGCGTTTCGTCCTGCTTATCAACCCAATGCCGTAGCCCCAATGCAGATGCTTTATCAATTAGTGGCGCGGGTAGAAACGAAACAATCATTTTATACACGTCATTTTCTTTCAGATTTCTCAAGTCGTCCATTACTTTGTTTACCGGATGTTCGCCTCTGCTCAGCATTTCGCGTGCATCAAGCTCATCGGCTACCTTATCGGCGGTAAACCATTCGGGACGTAAAAAGTTATACTGATTATTTTCAGTTGCTTCCATAATGCCACTCTGTCCTATTTTTTTTCGTAACACGCCCACCAAATCGTTGATATTGACATTACCGGTGGCGGCAGCCTGCTGTAAAGTTGCTACTTTTCCAACTGTTCGACGCAAAAGCGGATTTTTAAGTTTGCTGAATGCCGGAGCAAATTCAACAATTATTTCTTCCAATTCGGGGTATTGTTCAATAATGTCCCAAATTTTTGTTTTGGGGGTAATAATCAGTTCTTCTTTCATTTTTTTGATTTTGTATTTGTCTTTGCTTTTTTCAGACAAAAATTCGCAAAAAACGGGAGAAGGTTTATCTTTCGACCAACCTCCTCCTTTTTTTGATCGTTATGACTTTATTTTTTTTGCAAAAAAAGTTTTTTGAGCCAAGTCGTAGAATATTATCAACCCACCGAGTATCATCATTCCGTCCGGCAGGGTTCTAGCCCACATCCATCCTTTCATACCTTCTACCGTTTCACGCATCCGAGCCAAGAAATAGCCGTGTTCCATTGCGACTTGCGTTTGATGAATACCCACGATGTAGGTCGGAATTGCATAAAGCAAAGCGCCGATGGTAAGCACCCAAAAACCAATTTTGCTCAGTTTGTCGTTCCACACCAGATTACGGGCAAGTGCGTTGGTTCTGGAAGTCATATAAAGAAACGCAATGGAAATGTATCCGAACGCACCCAAAAGCGCGATATGTCCGTGTGGCATTATCAGGTAGGTGCCGTGCGAATAGTAGCTGATAGTAGGCGTATTGATAACCATTCCGAAAAATCCGGCTCCAATCCAGTTGAGAACAGCCGATCCGGCAATCCACATAAACGGTGTGGAAAATTTGAAATCTTCACCCGAATAGACCCGTTCTTTCTTGTTTTTCATTGCCTCAATAATCATCAAAGCCAATGGCAGTGGTTCAAGAGCAGAAAAAATTCCGCCTATGGCAATCCAATACTCGTCCAATCCCTGCCAAAAATAGTGGTGTCCCACACCGAGCGTACCGCTGAGCGAAATCAAGAACAGTTCGAAGAACATCACTTTCACAGCCGTCTTGTGCGTAATCAATCCCAGCGAAACGGTAAAGAAAGCGATAACACCGGCGGCAAACAGCTCAAAGGTAAGTTCCACCCAAAGATGGATAACCCACCAGCGGTAATAATCGTCCACCGTGTAATTGGGCATAATTTTATGCACCGGCATCATCCCTGCCATATACAACGTGGCAATGGCAAACGCCGACCAGATAATGGTGCTTACAATCGGGTTGTTGGTTGCCGATTTTCGTATCAAAGAAATAATCAGCAGAAACCAGAATACAAGTCCTACTACCAACCCGATGTCCCAAACGCGGGCAATGTTGATCAGTTCCCGCCCTTCATTTCCTAACCAAAACCAAACATCGCGCATCTGACCCGTTGCTCCCATATACAGTCCGATAATGCTGCCGACAGCAACCACCAACAATGCCAGCCAAAGCACATCCACCAACCAGGGGTATTTGTGGTCTTTGTTCGCTACCCAAGGTGCTATGAGCAGTCCTCCTACCAGCCATCCTACGGCAACCCACAGTATGGCAAGCTGTGTGTGTATGGAACGAATAACATTGAAAGGCAACAAGTCTTGCGAAATGATGAAATCTTGGGTCGGTTCGGTATATAAGTGTGCCAGATACCCTCCCAGAAATAGTTGCACCACAAACAAGCCGGCTACAATTGGGATGTATTTCAGCAGTTTTTTTTGCGATTTAAATATGGATGTGATTTGAATCGGTTCTTCAAATTTGTCGCCGTCCTCTTTTTTGAAAAGGTATTCGTAAGACAGATAAATGACTACAATGGTCAGCGTCCACAAAATCAGAAATTCCCAAAGTGAGATTTTGTGCGATTCAAACGTCAAGTCTTGGTCAATCAATGGTTCGGCTGGCCAGTTGTTAGACCACGTGCGTTCAGTTCCCGGTCGTAGAGAAGATGCCACCAACTGTCCCCAGTCGAAAAAAGCGGCTATCTTAACGGCTTCTTCCTGTTTGATTACGCCACCTTTAAATCCGCGTTCCGGATCGCCTTCCACCAAAAGTTTTGTGATGTACTCCACGTTGGCTTTGTAAGCCTCTGCAGATGCAACGGTATAAACGGTAGCGTTTTCATCCAACTTGGTCTGTTTTTTCACATCCTGCTTTACCCGCTCTTTTACAGCTCCTTTCTCAATATCGGAAAGCTCCGTCAGTCCTTTTCCGTACATTTGCTTTCCGTAATAATTATACAGACTTTCGGCACGATAATGGACAAAATCGGTCGAAAAATCGGGACCCATATAGGCTCCCATACCAAGCATCGAACCCCAATCGGTTAAGTCGAATTGCTGAAAATAAGCTTTTCCGGCAATAACATCGTCATACGTGTAGAGCACCTCGCCTGTCTCGGACTTTACTTCTTTTGGAATTGGCGGGACTTCTTTTTGCAGATTCGCCGTGTAATAAATAAGCATCGAAACCATAATCAATGCGATGATCCAAAAAGAAGTCGCAAGACCTTTCCGGCTCATAAATTTGTCGAGAAATGTTTGTTTCATAAAATTTATATTTAAGTATTAATGTGGAGAAAGCTTTTCAATAATTTCAAGAGCAAATCACTTCTGATACGACAAAATTCGTTGTTCGCCTTCTAACTGGCGGTATCGGGTTACATCGTGCGATACTTCCAGTGTTCCAAGGTATTCACCGTTTTCGTTGCGCATAGCAAAATATTCGATAAAAATCATTTTACCGTGCATATTTATCCAGAAAGGAGCGCTGTCTTCGCGTCCGGTTCTGAAATCCTCCACTATTTTATCCACGATATGAGCACTTGCCGGCGGGTGGCAAAGCCGTACATCGCGGTTCAAAATGGAACGGTTACGCTGGAAAATGCGGTCTTTGGATTGTGAAAAATATTTCACTTTGTCGTCTTTGTCTACAAAAGTAATGTCGGCGGGCAGTGTGTTTAAGATTGCCATAATTTCCTCGGCGGAAAAACTTCCCGACGGTAATTGAACCCGACCTCCATTTTGTTGTATATCGTTGACGTTTTCTTCTATCCCTTGTGGTTTCCAATCTACAACGGGGTCATAAAGACAGAATCCTATTTCCAACGACTGCTTGGCTATTTCGTACCACTCGCTTTCGTTCAACGTATCTAATGACATAGGGAGCAGTATTTCTTCCTCCTTGGTGACCATATTTTTAGCGCCTCCGGCAGCCGGCTTGAGCAAAATGTCGGCAACGGCATCAAACTCTTCTATGGACATTTCGGGTGTTTTCAACGCTTCGATGCTTCCTTTTACCAAGTCGCGTATCTCATCGTGCTTTCCCCACATCACGGCGGGAGGTCCTGTGATTCCTTTTTGCTCCAAATGGGGGAAAAGCAAATACTCTTTTCGTTGATAGTGTTTGTCAATATCATACAATTGGTTGAACCATCCGCGTAGTTGTAATATTTTTTCGTAGCTTAAATCCTCGTCGGTGTTTAGTATTTCCGAGATTGCGGATAGAATGGTGTTCGTCAATCGTTCTATTTCCTGATTTTCTTTTCTGAACACATCAACGGGATGTCCTGCGGCTATAGGTTTCAATGCCGACAGATCGATTCTCCCCTCCAATACCGCCGAATGGGCATCACATAAATTCAAGACTTCTTCTTCGGGCAGACCTTCGCTTATCAACTCTTGTTCTACTTCAACAACTTCGCCATACGGAATTTCACTTAGCGAAAGCAAAAGTTCGTTTTTAACTTCATCCTGGCGATGCCCCTCGTGCAATTTCAATATTAATGCTTTAAGTTTTCGTTTTCGTTCCTGCGAGTTGTTAATTAATTCGCTCATTTTTTATATGTTTTAATATGCTACTTTTATGTATTATTTCGTCTGAAAAAAATTTAAAAGCGTCCGATAGTGGATATTTCTAATTTTGAAAGCGGCAACGTTTTGGCGATTCGTACAAGCTCATCCCGAACATCCTTGAAAGTATCGTGCAATGCGCAAGGATTAAGTGAAGAGCAATACTCCAAACCTAAGACACAAGCCAAATGTTTACCCAAACCTTCTATGGAGTCAATCACATCTGAAACATAAATTTCTCCGGCATTTCTGTTAAACAGATAACCACCTTCCCTCCCCCGGATGCTCTTCACAAAACCGACTTTCGACAAGTCTGTCATAATACGACGTAGATACTTATCCGAGATATTCAATCTTTCCACCAAGCAAGAAGCTGTATAAATCTTCTCCGGTTCTTTTAGCATAAAGGCTAGTATCCGTAACGCGTATTCTGTGGTATTGTTCAGTATCATGGAATAAATACTACTTCATTGTATTATTTAGAACAAAAGTATGACTTAGTTTTTAAATGCACTCACATCTTGGTGTTATTTAAAGTTAAGAAATCCGAACTAAACCACTATGGACTGGAAGTCCATAGGTTTGTTGAAAAGAAAGAATGAAATTCTTTCTACTGTGTGGAAATATGCACTTTTGAAGTATGGAAAACAAACAACGATTTAATGGGAACACAATTTCAAGACTTACAGCTCATATTGTTTGGGTTACAAAATATCGTTATAAAGTATTGGATGGAGATATTAAAGTTAGATGTAGAACATTGATAAAACAAATTTGTATGACTGAAGATGTTACAATTC
>JBKEBE010000139.1:0-5996 GCA_047973025.1 Paludibacteraceae bacterium | reverse complement strand
GTGATGAACTCTTAAATTGTCCAATATGACGTATATTTTCTTGTGGCTTGATTGAATCAACTGCTCTAAGAATTCGATGAACTTATCCGAGTTCATTGTATCGCAATAGATCATAAATTGTACTTTCCCTTGATTGGTTACAGCGGATATCATGTTTGTTGAAAATCGTTGGGACATACTCTCTTTTACCGGTGTCTTGCCTTTGGGGGCATAACATCTTCCATGATTGCATTGATTTTTTACGCCGGTTTCATCTGCCCAATGAATCTCGGCTCCTTCAGCCTTGGCATCTGCCTTGATGTTTGGGTATTCTTCATCCAACCATTTTTGTACTTTCTTGGGACATTGTTCATAGGCACGTTTCTCGGGCTTTTGATGTGTAAAACCCCAACTGCGGAGATATTTACCCATAGTGGTTTGGGCTAAGACAACCCCAAATTCTCTCTCTACTAATTCTCTCACGCACTTGCGTGTCCATAGCGCAAAATCCAACTTGTATTGCTCCGGCATTTTATCGGCTATCATCTTTTGAATGGCTTGTTCTTGGTACGGACTCAACAACTTTCTGTCTTCGGATACAGCCCCTTTCTTCTTTGCCTTTAATCTCTTAGAGTTTAATTTCCCGCCGCTTGCGGCGAAAAATGTTATCTTTGTGCATGGCACAAAGTAAGTATATTCATAAATCACATAATGTGAGCGTATTGCTTTATCACATAGTTTTACCCGCAAAATACCGTGGAATAGTTTTCAGTGATACAGTTGATGCAACATTAAAAGACATATGTTTGGAGTTATCCAAGCGATATGAAATTTATTTTCTTGAAATTGGTACAGATCGAGACCATGTTCACTTTTTGGTCCAATCCGTACCGACTTATAGTGTGAGTAAGATAATAACGATTATCAAATGTCTCACCGCTCGCGAGATATTTCGTCTCCATCCGGAAGTAAAGCATCAGCTTTTGGGAGGAGAGTTTTTGACGGATAGTTATTATACCAACACAGTAAGTCAACATGGAAATGAACAAACCATCTCACTCTATGTCAAAAATCAAGGAGTTGAGAAAGAATATAAAACTTTACATAAATCGGTTCAACTGTCTCTCTTTTGAGTACGACCGATACCCCGTCCGCTTGCGGCGGGGTAGTTCATTAAATTCAGTAATATATGGAGTTTTCGGATTCACGTAGCATGAGTTGTTATGGTAAATCAAACCTTACTTTTCCGAAGGGAAAATAAGGCACATTCTGGTTAGGTGTGTCGTGTTTCGTGACGACTTGATACGCCCCACTAAATGTTTTTGATGAAGTGAATAGTTACAAAGAATTGTTTCGTATTTTCAGGCTTGATGATGAAGGTTTTTGGCTTATTGCACCGGAATAAAACGATTATTTTGATAATATTCGTTCTTTGTTATACCATTTTACGAAACAAATTCTTCATATCTACTTTTTGACTGATGATGTCTCGAAGTTCAGAGATATTTAAACGTTCTTGCTTCATACTGTCACGGTGGCGTATGGTAACCGTGTTATCTTCTAACGCTTGGTGATCAATGGTAATGCAGAATGGCGTACCAATAGCGTCTTGACGACGATAACGCTTGCCAATGCTGTCTTTTTCATCGTAAGCGCATTTGAAATCATATTTCAACTCATCCATTATTTCACGGGCTTTTTCGGGCAGCCCATCTTTTTTTACCAAAGGCAAAACAGCCGCCTTTACAGGAGCGAGTACCGGTGGTAGGTTAAGTACAATACGACTGTCACCGCCTTCGAGTAGTTCTTCGTTATATGAAGCCGCCATGATTGAAAGAAAAGTGCGATCAACGCCGATGGAAGTTTCAATTACGTAAGGAACGTAAGATTCGTTCAACTCCGGATCAAAATATTTTATATTCTTTCCCGAAAATTTCTCGTGTTGGGACAGGTCAAAGTCTGTACGACTGTGAATCCCTTCTACTTCTTTGAATCCGAACGGCATTTCAAATTCAATATCAGTCGCGGCGTTGGCATAATGAGCCAGCTTGTCGTGGTCGTGAAAGCGGTATTTGTGGTCGCCAAGTCCCAAGGATTTGTGCCATTTAAGTCGCAAATCTTTCCAATATTCAAACCATTTCAGTTCTTCGCCGGGACGAACAAAGAATTGCATTTCCATCTGTTCAAACTCGCGCATACGGAAAATAAATTGACGCGCGACAATTTCGTTTCGAAATGCTTTCCCGATTTGAGCTATACCAAACGGAATCTTCATACGTCCTGTTTTTTGTACGTTCAAGTAATTTACAAAAATCCCCTGAGCAGTTTCCGGACGAAGATAAATTTTCATGGCACCATCAGCGGTTGAGCCCATTTCGGTAGAAAACATCAAATTAAATTGGCGTACATCCGTCCAATTTTTGCTGCCGCTGATGGGACAAACAATTTCGTTATCGACAATAATATTTTTTAGTTCATCCAGGTTGTTGTCGTTCAGAGCCTTAGTAAAACGCTCGTGAATAGCTTTCCGTTTTTGAAGGTTTTCAAGTACGCGTGGGTTCGTTTGACGAAACATCGCTTCGTCAAAACTTTCTCCGAAGCGTTTCGCCGCTTTTTCTACTTCTTTGTTAATCTTATCATCGTATTTGGCAAGTAAGTCTTCGATCAACACATCGGCACGATAGCGTTTTTTGCTGTCTTTGTTGTCAATCAGCGGGTCGTTAAAAGCATCAACATGCCCGGAGGCTTTCCAGGTCGTGGGGTGCATAAAAATAGCGGCATCAATACCTACGATATTCTCGTGAAGCAAGACCATGCTGTCCCACCAGTATTTTTTTATGTTGTTTTTTAGTTCTACTCCGTTTTGTCCGTAATCGTACACGGCACCAAGTCCGTCGTAAATTTCGCTTGAAGGGAAAACAAAGCCATATTCTTTGCTGTGAGCAATTAGTTTTTTGAAAACATCTTCTTGTGAAGCCATATTTTGTTTATATTATAAAATTACAGGAGTTTTGTCGTATTTCGCATGTTTATTTTTGGCATGCAAAAATACGAAATTTTGTTGGTTTTAGCGAATGCTAATAACCCGATGTCTATATAACGGAAATTCAAGCTACATATTCAATAGACTTGTGTTTAAAATATTTCTTCACTCTTTCTGGAGATTCCACCAACATTTGCATATGCTCTTACACGTTGCTTTGTAATTTTTCTTTTGTTTTTGGCGACTTCTTCATAGACCCGGCTTTACGCCGACCAACAGAGCTACTTCTCCCATTTTTTTACCAGACTTTATCAGTTTAATCGATCGCTTGCGAAATACCAAGCGGGCGGATTCATCTTATGTTCGAAAATCAATTTTTACATACACAAAGACATAAAATTTTTCCGATATTATTTTTATACACTACTGACCGACTAAATTCTTTGTTGTATCTTTGCTCAGAGTGGATAATTTTTGTTGTCCAAAACAAATTTAACCTTGGGACGAGATTTTGGTCTTGTCCCTTATTTTTTACCTGTTTTTTTGTCGGTCAGTAGTGTTTGAAAAGAAGAACCGGGTGTTTATAGAGAGGAACATATCCATTTGCAATACAAGAAAAACAAAAAGGATAGAACATTGTGTCTGCAATTGGTTTATTATAGGGATGAAAAAGGCAGAAAATACAAATTCATTACCAACAATTGGGAGATCAGTACCTGGGGAGTGGCTTTGATATACAAATACCGATGGACAATAGAATTAACGTTCAAAAAGCTGAAACAAAATTTTCAGTTGCATTTTTTCTATTCCGACACAGAGAATGGCATAAAAACACAGGTTTGGTGTACATTGATTGCTCATTTGCTTCTCAATGTCATTCAAACAGTGAACAAAAGCAAGAAAGCGTTTTCAACAATTGCCGCCTTGCTTAGAATACATCTGATAAGTCATTTGGATTTATCGTGGGTCGTAACTGAAGGCAGGCGTACATACGTCAAACGTACAAGGAGTAGAAACAAAAGTCCGGGGATTGTGCAATTGACGCTGTTTTAAAGGGGAGGTAGGTTTTTGAGATTAAGAAAAGAAAAAAATAAAAAGCTAAGTATCAACTATATAAAAATAGATTCTGATAAATCTTGGTTTTTGTCGGTTGATAGTGTTAAATTAACTGTAACCCTTCGATTATAAGCCGTAAGTTGGCTAAGCAATTCGTTATAAATCACGTCAAAATAACATGTGTACTTTGAGAAAGTATTTCTAACGAGTTCTTTTACAGTGTTTTAGCAAGTATAAATGAAAAATCAAAATATAAGTAAGATGCGTAAATGATTACCGGATTATCATTCGTGGGAGAATTAAAAAAGACTGAATAAAAAAGGTTGCCTGTTTAGGTAGTTTAAAAGAATTATTTTCATGCAGAAGCCATCTTGATTTTCGATTTTTCGCGAATAATGAAAAAATCGGAACTTTGAACTACATCAGTCCGGTATTTTGGAAGTAGTTTATTGTCTAAAAAAGATATAATTTCAATTCTTTACCAATTTTCCCTGCCACGTATCCCTTTCTTCCAAGCACTTCTCAATTTTGTGGACAAATTCAAAATTCTTCAATCCCCAATCCGGAGCAATGAGTAGTTTGTAGGGCGATTGGGATACAAATCGTTCGATAGCGATGTCTGGATGGATTCTTTCTATGAAATCTACAACTAATTCAATGTACTCTTCAACCGTAAATAATCGAAACAACTCCGGATATTCGGCATACTGTCGAGCCATTTTTGTTCCTTTGACGAGTTGTAGCTGATGAAGTTTAAGGGTAGTCAGCGGAAGTATAGAAATTTTTTCCGCGTGGGATAAAATCATTTCTCTGTCTTCATTGGGAAGTCCGAGAATCAAATGTGCTCCCGTCCGTAGTCCTTTGGACGCAGTTTTCAGGATTGCTTCTTTGGCTTCTTCATACGTGTGTCCTCTGTTGATAAAGTCCAATGTGTCGTTGTTTGTACTTTCAATACCGTATTCGATCATCACGTAGTACGATCTGCTCAACTCGGCAAAATAATCCAATAGCGCATCGTTGATGCAATCGGGTCTTGTGCCGACGATTATACCCGCTACTTTGGGATGCATCAAAGCTTCTTCGTATATTTTCACCAAATTTTCAAGTTTATCATAGGTGTTCGTATAACTCTGAAAATAGGCTAAATAAAGTTGTGATTGGTATTTGGCTTTGTGGCTGAAAAAAGAAATTCCTTCGTCCAATTGTTGCCTGACCGATTTTACGGGTTTGGCGTATCCGGGACTGAAACTTTGGTTGTTACAGTAGGTACATCCACCGATTCCTTTGCTACCATCCCGGTTGGGACAGGTAAACCCGGCATTGACGGAAATTTTCTGAACACGCGTAGAAAATTCTCGCTTTAAAATATCGTTGTAGTTAAGATATCGTTGCATTTATCCTCGTAAAAAAACCTTTGTCAAAAACACATCTGTTTTTTGACAAAGGTAATATTAAAGAGTTTATGTATTACTCTATTTAAAGAACTTTGACGACATAATTTTACTCGGTAAAGCAACTCCATACGCTTCCAAATCAATAATAGTCCAGATTAGGACTAATCCGCTTGTAGAAGCAACTGATGTATAGCTCATTGATGTAACGGGTGTTTCCTCTAACGTAGAATTTACTTTAGCCAACATGACATTCCATCCTTTATTAAACTTCACGTCAAATATAATCGCTTCGTTGTCAAAAGTTTCCATACCCTTAATGGAAAGGGATTTGTTGCAATAAACGTATGTAGCCACAGTAGCCGAAACACCGGAAGGAGTGTACGCGTAGCTCCCCAAAAAAAGATTCTTTTGCTCCCCGGATTGTACCAAAGCGAAGTATATGGCGGCGATTTTAGCGGATTTATCGGAGATTGTAATCTTGGATTCGTCAATTTGCCATGCCATGTCCATACTATACAATTGTCCGGCAGATGGCGTGTCGAGCTGAATCGAGAAAGCGCCGCTCTTCAAAGCCGACTTGGCAT
>JBKEBE010000049.1:0-3003 GCA_047973025.1 Paludibacteraceae bacterium | reverse complement strand
GTTCCCGGCGCTTCCTGATGTTTCATCACAGAAGCGAATACCAGCGTAGAAGCAAAAGGGATGGACAACGAATAAGCAATCGTTTCATCGTGCTCATCAAACGTGTATTCAAAAATCATCAAACGCAGCGACTGATACAGGTCTTTGAAGAACGCCTTGCCCATGTGGTCTGATTCGGAAATGACAATCGCACTTTGTGTGCTTAGGTTGTCCAATGTAGCGAAAGTAGGACCAAACATCGGGTGGGAAGAAACGAAACGCAAACCACATTGTTGGTAAAAATCTCGAAGTCCGGTTTTTACGGACGCAATGTCTGAAATTATACAGTTTTTGGGAATATAGGGCAACACTTTTTCAAAAGCGCTTATCGTATATTTTAGCGTTACACAATTTATCAGCAATTCCGGCTCAAAGGCTTCTATCTCTTCCAACTGTGTCAGTCTAAGTGTGTTAAAAACAAATCGCAACTTCTTTGGATCCGTATCGTAAAGTGCCACTTCGTGCTGTAGGCATAAGACGTCAGTCAAGAAAGTCCCCATCTTTCCGGCGCCTATTATCAATATCTTCATAAATCAGGTAATTTTTGACTGCAAAGGTAAGAAAAAGAAAAAGGTCTTTTTTATTTCATCTTGTAAATAGAGAAGTTTTGAAACAAAAACACATCCTATTTCCGCTCAAAAGTAAAATCAATTCTTCCAAGATACAACCCACTTTTCCCCATTTGGGCAATGATTACCGGTTTCCCAATAGCATTTTGAACCGTTTCATTTTCTATAATTTTGTGGGAATGACCACCGATTATTACATCAATATATTGAGTTGCGGAAGCCACATCATAATCCGTAGGAGAAGAATCTAAACTGCTCACGCCCAAATGCGAAAGGCACACAACCAAATCACACTTCATGGTATTTTTCAAATAATCGGATACAACCTGCGCGGTCAAAATAGGATTGCCAATTTTCAATCCTTCAAAATTTTTTTGGAAAGCCAAGCCTTTTAATTCGATACCCAAGCCCATAATTCCGATTTTTATTCCACCTTTTCGTATAATTTTATACGGTTCAATAAATGGCTTCAACGGTGTATTTTGAAAGTCGTAATTTGAACTTACAAGTGGTAAATCAACTTCCGCCAGAACCGCCGCCAATGAGTCCATTCCGTTGTCAAACTCGTGGTTACCGAGTGTAACGGCATCGTATTTCATCATTTGTAGCGCTTTGGCTTCTACCCTTCCGCCGTAAAAATTGTAATAAGGCGTTCCTTGAAGAAAATCGCCTGCATCCAGTAAAAGTACATTTTTTTCTTCACTTCTGATTTTATTGATAACACCGATCCGACGAGCATATCCGCCCAAATCACTGCTTTCTATGGGTTCTACCTGACTGTGGGTGTCGTTGGTATGAAGGATGACGAGCTTTGTTTGTTTGCCGGCATGTAACGGCAAAAGCCATATTGCCGAGAGCAAAATAAAGAATATTCGAGTTTTCATTTTTTGTATTGTTTTACAACAACAAATTTACGATTTTTTCTTAAAATATCAATCCAATTTCATTTGCCGGCACACGAAAAATCTTGTCAAAATTAATCTTGCCCAAATTATTTATTACCTTTGTATTACCGAAAAATCGAACCAATTTATGAACAAATCCAAGCTATGAAGTTCAAACACGTATTATTTTCAGCATTCGCTTTCAGTACGATTGCATCATGTACAACATCAAAAAAAGAGACCGCTATTTTGAAACAAAACGATTTCCCTACCCCACCCGCAGCGGAGATAATGCCCGATACGTTTGTCAATTTCGGACAAACGCGCGTTGACAACTACTTCTGGATGAAAGATAAAAACAATCCGAAAGTTATCGATTATCTAAATTCCGAAAATGCCTATACCGATACTGTAATGGCATCTACCAAAGGACTTCAGCAAAAAATCTACGACGAAATACTGGGACGTATCAAAGAAGACGATGAGTCCTATCCTTCGTTAAGTAACGGCTACTACTACTATTCCCGTACCGAGAAAGGAAAACAATATCGCACCTATTGTCGTAAAAAAGGAAACGTGGACGCGCCCGAAGAGATTTTCTTTGATGTCAATCAAATGGCGGAAGGAAAAGCGGCGTACATGTTTGGCGGTTATTCCATCAGTCCGGACAACACCAAAGCCGCCTATTTCTTCAACGAAACTGGTTCCTTTGCTGACTATACCCTTAAAATTAAAGATTTAACATCCGGAAAAGATTTAGACTTCGAGATGAAAGGCGCGACATCTTTCGCGTGGGCTAACGACAATAAAACCGTTTTCTACGGCGTGATGGATCAAGTTACGCTCCGTCCATATCAGGTTTACAGACAGGCTATAGGGAATCCGAAGACAGAACTGGTTTACGAAGAAAAAGACCCGAAATTCACAACCGGGGTTTCGGAAACAAAAACCCGCGAATGGATACTGATTTCCAGCGGTAGCTCTACGACTTCGGAGACCCGATTCGTTTCGGCGGACAAACCCATGGAAAAATTCAACGTATTCATGCCCCGTATTCAAGACGTAGATTACGATGTATATTCGCACAAAGAATTTTTCTTTATCCGCTACAAAGACAAGAAAAATCTGAATGGAAAAGTATATCAAGTGGCAAAAGAAGACTATGCAAATCGCTCGACGTGGCGCGAAATCATTGCACATGACAAAGATGTTCGAATTGAAGGATTGGGCATTCAGAAAGATTTTCTGATTGTGGAAACTCGAAAAAACGGATTGGCAGAAATTGAAATTCGAAATTTGAGAAATGGAAGTAAAAAATCCGTATCTTTCCCCGAGCCGGTTTACAACGCCTATTCCAACGGAAATCCCGAATACGAAGCGAATACGTTCAGATATAGCTACACGTCTCTCAACCGCCCGACAAGTCTGTACGAATACAACTGTGGAGACAACAAATCTACCATACTCAAACAGCAGGAAGTCCCATCAGGGTTCAATCCGGACGATTACGT
>JBKEBE010000150.1:0-23797 GCA_047973025.1 Paludibacteraceae bacterium | reverse complement strand
TCCCGAGCCGGTGCCACCGGTATCTGGCAGTTTATGATTGCGACAGGTAGGATGTACGACTTGGAAGTAAATACATTGGTCGATGAACGTATGGACCCGGTAAAATCATCTAAAGCCGCCGCAAGGTTTCTGAAAGAGCTTTACGGGATTTATTCCGACTGGCATTTGGCGATAGCCGCGTACAACTGCGGTCCCGGCAACGTCAACAAAGCGATAAGTCGCGCCGGCGGAAAGCGTGATTTTTGGGCGATTTATCCGTATTTGCCGGCAGAAACTCGTGGGTATGTACCCATCTTTATCGCGGCGAACTATGTCATGAATTATGCCGAGCAACATGCTTTGTGTCCGGCAAGCATTCGGCTTCCGGTACTTACGGATACCATTATGGTCAACCGTCGCCTACACTTAGATCAGATTTCAAACGTGCTTAATATTCCGTTGGAACAGGTAAGAAGGTTAAACCCTCAGTATCGAACAGACATTGTGCCGGGTAATATAAGACCGTATCCCGTTTGTTTGCCTCATCAATTCGCGAATCGGTTTATTGATGAGAGTAATACTATATATGCATACAAAGCGGATTTGTTGGTAGATGATCGGCGCGATGAAGTTGAAATACCTACGATATCGAAAGCTACTTCTTACAAAAAAGATAGGTACCATACGGTAAGAAAAGGTCAGACGCTAAGCGGAATTGCACAGAGATATGGAGTTTCTCAAACAAAACTGCGAAAAGCGAATAATCTCAGGAGCTCTAAGATTAAGATCGGGCAACGCTTAAAAATTCCAAACGGGTAGAATCTTTACACGTTTAAAATACAGAATCTTAACTACTTTAAAATGATGGCTAAGGAAAAATTGTATTATTCAATACGTGAAGTGGCTGAGATGTTTCATGTCAACCAATCCAATTTGCGCTTTTGGGAAAAAGAATTCAAACAGCTAAAACCTCGCAGAAACGACAAAAGAACAAGGTTTTATACAAAAGATGATATTCAGATTATAAAAGAAATCATCTTTTTGGTAAACAATCAAAAACTTACTTTGGATGGAGCAAAAAAGCGGCTGGGTGAAAAGAAAGACGCGGTAACCAAGCAACAGGAATTAGCGGAGCGTCTTACGAATGTCCGAAACGAACTCAAAGCACTTTTGAAGCAAATGAATTAAGTCTAAATATAAAATTCCAAATCCATCTTTCTCATCTCATGTCATCCATCCACTACGAAAAAGAAACGATAGATACAATGATACGTTTGTATTGTTGGAAGAAGCACGGATCTAAAAAAGGCGAACTCTGCGCTAATTGTAACGCGCTAAATGTATATGCGCGACGACGATTGGAAAAATGTCCTTTCGGAGACGAGAAGATGGCTTGTGAGAAGTGTCCGATTCATTGCTACAAACCGGTTGAAAGAGAAAAGATGCGACAGGTCATGCGATTTTCGGGACCCAGGATGCTGATTTATCATCCGAGAGATTTTCTAATTCACATTTTCAAAGATAGAATGAGGAGAAAATCCGATAAAAAAAACTGAACGCAATCCGTTCAGTTTTTTTTTGAAATCGTTCCAATAAATTATTATTTGGCGGGGGTAGCGGCTACAGGTTTATCTTTCAAGTTTAATTTCTTTTTTACCAACATGGTAATATCATTAGCTTGCGGACTTGTGTATATAATGCTCTGGGAAGCCATATCAAAAATATAAGTATAGCTGTTTTCAGCAGCAACTTCATTGATTGCTTTACGCACCTTTTCCAAAATCGGAGCCGCTAAATCTTGATTTTTCTTCGCTAAATCGTTTTGCGCGGTTTGGTTCAAGGTACTTATGCGTTGTTCCATATCTGCCAGTTCGGCTTGACGTGCTTGTTTGATACTTTCAGAAAGTGTCGCTTGCGTTTCTTGGAACTGTTTGATTTTTGCATAATATTCCTCACGCATTTTCAGCAATTCTTTTTCCCACTGATCACTAGCATCTTTCATTTCTTTCTCCATAGTCTCAACTTCCGGCATCAGAGCAATAATCTCTTGAGAATTGACGTGGCCGATTTTGAGGGTCTGCGCGCTAACTCCAAAAGGTATTAGAGCTGCTACACAAAGTAATAAGGCAATTTTTTTAACCATTTCTGTGTTCGTTTTTTTAAAAATTTTAGTGTGCAAAATTAATATATTTATTTGGAATACCCCAATTTCTTGAGTACTTCATCGCTGACATCCAATTTAGGCGATACGAAGATGGTGCTCATAGACGAATTTTTATCAAATACCAAATCGAGATTTTTGTCTTTACAGATAGTTTCGATAGCTTCATAAACTTCGTCCTGAATAGGTTTAATCAGGCTCTCCCGTTTCTTGAAAAGTTCGCCTTCGGGACCAAAATATTTTTGCTTCAACTCCTGAGTCGCTTTTTCTTTCGAGACAATTTCTTCTTCACGTTTTACTTTCATCTCGTCGCTCATGAAAACGAGCTCCGTCTGATAGTTTTTATACAGTTGCTGAACTTCCTTCATTTGAGTTTCGATTTCAGCCTGCCATTTTTTTGAAACCTGATTCAATTGCTCGTTGGCACTTTCGAAAGCCGGAATATTTTTCATAATATAGGACATATCCACGGTCGCGAATTTCTGAGCTTGAGCAACTACGCCGATTCCGGCTAAGAGGAAAAGGGTCAATAGTATTTTCTTCATATAGTTTGTATCTGCAAGTGCAGAAAATGTTAAAAGGGTTAATGTGTGATAGGTTAAATATCAAATTCTTTGCCAAAGTCTTTTCATAATCCAAGTTTCTGATTCTCAGGATAGAAAAGTCTATTCACACAGTATTAGATAAAAATAATACGTGCTAATTGACCCGCCGGCTACAATTCCTTACCAATTACGAAGTGGAGTTGACTACCATGCGCCTGGCTTTCATTTACCTGCGTGTCGAATCCATATCCCCAATCGATACCCATCAGCCCAAACATGGGAAGAACAATACGGACACCGACACCGGCGGCGCGTTTCAGATTGAAAGGGTTGTAATCCGAGATTTTATTAAAGCTGTTACCGGCTTCGAGAAAGCCCAACGCCCAAATTGTAGCCGATTGTTCCAACGATATCGGATAACGCAGTTCTAACGTGAATTTGTTGTAAAGGTACCCAACCTGACGAATCGCAACGCCATTACTGTCATATTCGATCGGTGTTAATCGTCCGGTCTCGTATCCGCGCATGGATACATATTCGTTGGCATATCCGCCGTAGCCCGTCATCCCGTCGCCACCAAACATATAAGTTCCGAACGGTGTCCGCGCGTTTTTATTGAAATGACCCACATAGGCAAACTCGGCACGCGTCATCAGAACGGGCGTTTTTTCGATGTTCATTAACGGGGTAAAGGCTTTGGCGCTGAATTTCCATTTGTGAAACTCTAACCATTTGTATTTCTCGGCATCTGTCAGTGTCGCGTCGTCATACGATTTCCCGGCTATTTTCCCACCATTGAGGATGGAGTAGGGAGGAGTTACTTGCAGACCGAGCGAGAACGCGGATCCCCTGCGGGTAAACAGCGGGTTGTCCGTAGAATTTCTTCCGAGTGTCAGATTAACGCTGAAATTATTATAAGCTCCGTTGTCCACATTCGTTTCGTAGGAGTACCAGTCGTTGATCATATACCTTTGATAGGCGAGTTCTCCGTAGAAGGTAAAATACATGTCGGGCCACTTCAGACGTTTGCCGTATCCGATTGAACCGCCTAAGGTGCGAAAATATTTATTTCGGTCAACTTCGTTTTCATAGCTATTGCCATACAAGCCACCATAGCTGCTACCGTATCCGCTACCATACCCATAACTGCCATATCCATAGGAATTATACATATTTTGGTACGCGTTCAGATAACGGTCGCTCATCCCCGAAGCTGCGGAGTAATATAATCCTACGGAAAGTGAATTTGGTCGTTTCCCCCCCAACCAGGGCTCTAAGAAGGATAGGCTGAAAGATGAATAGTAATTACCATTCGTACGGGCATCTATCGTAAATGTTTGTCCTTCGCCCTGCGGTACAATGCGGTATGTCTCCGGCTTGAATAAATTCTGAATAGCAAAGTTGGAAAACTTCAGACCGACGCTACCGACCAGACCTGCTGCACCCCATCCGGCAGAGAATTCAACCTGGTCGCTCGATTTGGTTTCAAGTTGATAGATTAGATCGACGGTCCCGTTTTCTTCGTTAGGCTGGATGCCGTTTTGAATGTCTTTGTATAGTTTCTCCGGGTCGAAGTGCTGCATCTGTGCCAGGTATTGCAACGAACGAACGACATCGTCCTGGCTGTAGAGTTGACCGGGTTTGGTAAACAGTTCACGCCGTACGATATTCTCATATACGCGGGTATTTCCTTTTATCGTTATTTCGTTGATTGTAGCCTGCTTCCCTTCAGACAGCCTCAATTCATAATTGATGGTGTCATTCACGATTGAAGTTTCGACCGGCTGGACATTCGAAAAAAGATAACCAAAGTTCTGATAGTTTTTCATGATGGCATCTTCATCGCCATTAAGTCTGTCCATCAGCTGTTTATGGTTGTATATGTCTCCTTTTTTAATGCCCAATCTTTCATTTAAGTATTCGTAGGGATAAAGCGTATTGCCAATCCACGAGATGTCGCCAAAGTAATACTTGTCTCCTTCGTTGACGGTTATGTGAATATCCACAGTTTTGGCATCAGCCTTCACCACACTGTCTGATACTATATAAGCATCCCTGAATCCGTGTTCGTTGTACAACTCGACAACAGAATTTTTATCTTTTTCATATTCTTCGTGAATGAATTTCTTGGAACGGAAGATATTCTGAATTTTATTGTCGTTTGTTTTTTTCATCGCTTTATCAATCTGGACTTCTGTCAGATTTTTGTTGCCATGTACGATGATCTTACGGACTTTCGTTTTCTCTTTTTTATCAACGTTTATATCCACAATGACCTGTTCCGGTTTTGCCGGGTCATCTTTTTGCAAAACTTCGATGTCGGCACTGGCAAACCCTTTGTCGTCCAAATACCTTTTTATCTCAATCTTAGCTCTGTCAGCAATATTTGGGGTTATCTGCTTGTCTTTCAGAATACCCAAACGGGCGGTAAGATCGTCAATTTCGGTTTTTTTCAGTCCGTTGTAGTTGACTTCGGATACTTTGGGACGCATACGTAGGTTGATAGTCAGCCAAACACTGTCGTTTGTGAGTTTTGACCAGTCAATGCTGACCTTAGAGAACAATCCTTGTCCCCAGAATTTTTTTACTGCCCGCGTAATTTCGTCGCCCGGAGGAGATGGTAACGTGATAAGTTGACCTACAGCCAATTCGGAGAATCCAATCAACGTGAAATCTTCGTACTGATCAGCTCCCACGATCTTTATATCGGCAATGGTAAATTGTTTCGGATAGGCAAAATCTAATTGTGGGGTGTTAGATGTTGTGGTTTCATCGGATATTGTCGTTTGGGCGGTACTGATAAAACCCGTCATGAACAACAGAACAAATAGAAGCAATGATTTATGGTGCATAAAAAAATGTTTTTTTGACTAATAATCAAGGACTTATTTACCGAAACGTCTTTCCCGCTTTTGATAATCAACTATAGCCTTGTATAAATTTTCTTTTCGGAAATCGGGCCAATGCGTTTCCGTAAAATAGAATTCGCTATAGGCTGACTGCCAAAGTAGAAAGTTGCTGATTCGGATTTCGCCGCTTGTGCGGATCATTAGATCCGGATCCGGAATATTTTTCGTGGTCAAATGAGCCGAGAAATTTTCATCATCTATTTCATCCAAGCTGATTTTACCCGATTTGAATTTGCCGGCAAGTTGCTTCGCCGCGTTTACAATCTCCCAGCGGGAGGAGTAGCTGAGCGCCAGCACCAGACTCATACGGGTATTACTACCGGTTTGTTCGATACATTTTGCCAACTTTTTCCTGGCTCCCTGAGGAAGTCTGTCAAGATTGCCGATAGCCAGCAGTTGAATGTTATTTTTATTAAGGGTCGGTGTTTCCTTCTCTATAGTATCGATCAACAGCTCCATGAGTGCTTCTACTTCTTCCTTGGGACGATTCCAGTTTTCGGTCGAAAAAGCGTAAAGTGTCAGGTAGTTAATCCCGATTTCGGCAGCTCCTTCGGTGCATTCACGCACGGATACGACACCGTTTTGATGTCCGAAAATTCGTTCTTGTCCTCTCTCTTGCGCCCAACGTCCATTCCCATCCATGATAATGGCAATGTGTTTTGGAAGACGGGTTAAGTCGATTTGTTCTTTAAAAGACATTTTTTAAGTTGTCAGAAATTTTGTAATCCAAATAACACAATTACTTTCTCTTTTTGGATTTTTTCGCATTTTTTATTTTTTGTGATGCCGGTTGATTGCCGGAAATCGTCTGTGGACAATCGCAATCTCTCATCCAAAAGTCATACGTAAAACCAACGGAAAAACCCGTAAGCAAATCGTTATTCAACGGATTCGATATGGTTTTGGGCAAGGGATTGTCATAAGCAATTTTTCCTTCCAGATTGTCACTCATTAGTAATCGGCTTGTAACCTGTGCGTTGAGATTCCATTTGCCTCCCATTTTCCACTTCAATCCAACTCCAAATGGTATTGTTACTGTAAAATTTGAATTCGTTTCTTCACTTTTAAAGTCAGGAGTCAGCATACCGCCCAAACCAACAAATAGAAATGGCGAAAACCGCTTGCTAAACCTTTTGTACGGATTATTATCCAAGTCAAAGAAATTGAACTCGCTCCACAAATCGAAAATATGAAGCGGGTTGTTCAGTGCTACTGAATATGTGCCGGCAGCGTCTTTGTAACTGTAGTTCCCTTTTACTTTTGTGTAATCGTATCCCAATCGCAATGCCAAACGTTGGTTGAAACGATAACGGAACAGTATCCCGATGCCGGAGTTCAAATTTTTCGTGTTCTCGGAATATAAGCCTAAGTCCGCAATCGTATTTACGTCGCCGGAATATAGGCTTAAGCCACCCTGTACGCCTATTTCAGCGCGATATGGATCATCTTGCCCCCATGACGCAACATAAGTCGTTAACAAAATAAGGCTCAATAATACGCTTTTTCGGATGAGTACATTCATATCAGCAACGCAAAAACTTGTTCAATATAATGTACAACGTATTTTTGAGCAATAAATTTTGTACGATGAACCTGAATCGGCAACAAAAGTAATGATAATCTTTCTAATAAAAGGTAATTGACCGTGAAAGGAAAGGAGTTTTTAACAATTTATTGCAAAAAGAAACGCTGTTTTTATTTACTTAAATAATTGGCAAAAAAGTGCATTATTGAAAATCGTTGTAATAAATTTCCAAAGCGTCATTTTCCCTTAATCTCATTACCGATTTACTATCGGGGGTTTTGTCATCTTGCCCGCAGAGGTGCAGAATCCCGTGAATAATAACCCGGAGCAATTCGTTGTTGAAATCGATGTCGAGGTTTACCGCGTTTGAAGATACGGTAGTTACACTAATGAAAATATCTCCTTTGATTGAAGTCGCCGAACTGTAATCGAAAGTAATAATGTCGGTATAATAATCGTGTCGGAGATAGCGATTATTTATTTCCAAAATTTTAGCGTCATCGCAAAAGATGTAGTTTATTTGTCCGAGTTTTTTGCCATTTTGAGCCGTAATGATTTTAACCCATTGACTGATTTTTGTTTGGTCAAAATCCGGAAGTTCGATATTTTCTGAAAGGAAATTTATCATGACCAATCTGTGGAAATTGAATGTTTTAAAGGTGTTGAATTTCTGGAGTTCTTTATTCGGAAAATTATATCTTTACAGCTTTTCAATGAAAGAACAAGTATCCTAATAAAATGGCGGCTACAATACCCACAAAATCGGCAGCTAAACCGGCAAGGACCGCGTAACGCGAATTGGTAATTTTTACCGAGCCGAAATACACCGCCAGAATGTAGAAAGTAGTGTCTGTCGATCCCTGAATGATGGACGACAAGCGTCCTACGAACGAATCGGCACCAAATTCCTTCATCGTTTCCACCATCATCCCGCGTGCGCCACTTCCGCTCAAAGGTTTCATGAAAGCAGTAGGTAGTGCCTCTACAAAATCAGCGTTGGCACCGGTAAGCAAGACCAAGTACCGAATACCGTCAACTAATAAATCCATTGCTCCCGAAGCGCGAAACATCCCGATGGCAACTAAGATTGAAACCAAGTAGGGGATAATGCCTACGGCGACCTGAAACCCGTCTTTTGCTCCTTCAATGAACGAATTATAGACGTTTATTTTTTTACGAACCGCCATAATTATAAATCCGACAATGATCGATAGGATAATGAAAGCGGCCGCAAAACCGGAGTAATTTGTAATTTGCTCTTGGGAAAGTTTGCTGAAAAAATAAACCAACGCGCCAATCATTCCGATGAGGGACAGCAGAACTCCCATGACGACACGATTGAAAATATTAATCTTTTGGATAGCGGAGACTATCAGCAAACCGGCTATCCACGCACACAGCGTGGCAATAACAATCGGTAAGAAAACATCAGCCGGATTAGCCGCTCCAAATTGAGCGCGATACATCATAACGGTCATTGGAACCAACACCAGCCCTGCTGTGTTGAGCACTAAGAACATAATCATCGGATTGGAAGCGGTATCTTTTTTGGGATTCAATTCCTGCATTTGCTGCATAGCCTGAAGTCCCATCGGCGTGGCGGCATTGTCCAATCCAAGCATATTGGCGGACATGTTCAGGAAAATACTGCTCAAGGCAGGGTGTCCCTTCGGAATTTCAGGATAAATGCGGGTAAAAAAAGGTGCAACGATCCGAGAAAGCGCATTCATCGCTCCACCGTGTTCCGCTACTTTCAAAATGCCCATCCAAAAAGTTAAAATACCGGTTAGTCCGAGTGAGATTTCGAATCCGGATTTAGCGGAACCAAAGATGGACTGAAGAATGTCGTTGAAAATACTGAAATTGCCAAAAAAAATCATTTGTACCAAAGCAACCAAAAAGGCTATCAGTACAAACGCGATAAAAATATAGTTAAGTGCCATAGATGCAGTTGGAAGTTAGAAGTATAGCGTGCGCAGTTTCTACAAAAATACAAGTTTTTTCTTAAACTAGAGAAATCCATCTTATTTTCTTGCGGAATTTAATCTAAAAAGAACGTAAATAGGTTAAAGAATCTTAATCTTAGGTTGTCAAACCGCTATTTCAGATAACTTAAATGCACAATGAGATGATTAAGACGTACTCCCGGTTTTAGTACAAAAAATAAAATTTAATAAATGCCCCTTTTTAGCGTTATTGTATGGTAAAACATGATTGGCGGGAATTATAGTCAAATGTACATTTTGTACGAATCGAATTTTTAAATAAATTTGCATGTTTATTTCAAAGCCAATTCAAAAGAGTTAAAATAATATGTTTAAAGATAAAACCATCGTATTTACTTCCGGGACTTTTGATATGTTTCATTACAACCACTTGCGAATGATTAATTACGCGCGTAGTTTAGCCGACATTTTGATAGTAGGTGTGAGTACGGATGAGTTGGTAATGAGCTATAAAGACAAGCCGGTTATCCCTTTTCAGGAAAGACTGCAAATTATCGAAGCTTTGAAAACCCCCGACATCGTTATCCCCCAACACACGTTGGACCATACTGAAATCGTCAAAAAACTTAATATTGACGCTTTTGTAGTTGGCGACGACTGGTATGGGAAATACGATTATTTGAAAGAATTGGGGGTGGATGTCTTTTATTTTCCGTATGGGGTGGGAGTCTCATCCACTCAGATCAAACAATCGATTCAACAAAAATACGAAAGCGAACTGCGCACTCAGCAACAAACAAAACCCAAGTCAGTAAAAAGGACAAACAATTGATGAGCAAATTTGCACTCATAACCGGTGGAACAAAAGGAATTGGAAAGGCGGTAGCCTTATCACTATCGAAATCAGGCTACAATCTTATCTTGACTTATGGAAATGACGACCTTTCCGCGAGTGAAACTCAAAAGGAATTAAGCGAAAAGTACAAAAACATTGTTTTTGTTTTGCGGGCTGATGTTACGTCGGAGCAATCGATTGAACAGGTTACGGCATTTCTCGAAGAAAAAAATATTCGGCTTTATGCCGTCATTTTCAACGCCGGCATAACTTCCCGTACACCATTTGAGAAGATAAATCCGACAGAGTGGGAACACGTTTTTTACGCCAATGTACATTTTCCGGTTTATCTGCTACAAAGGATTTTACCTAAGATACAAGAAGGAGGAAATGTGCTTTTTACCGGCTCACTGATGGGTGTCTATCCGCATTCGGTTTCACTGGCTTATGGCGTTACCAAATCGGCTGTACACGCTTTGGTTCAAAATTTGGTAAAATTCTTAGCTCCCTATAAAATTCGGGTAAATGGCATCGCTCCGGGTTTTGTGGACACCGATTGGCAGAAAACAAAACCTGCCGAAATCAGAAAGAGCATCGAGAATAAAATTGCGGTAGCACGATTTTGCAATCCCGATGAATTGGCGGAAGTATATCGATTGATCGTTGAAAATAACTACCTGAATGGTGAAATTATAACAGTAAGCGGAGGATACTCCTATAAGTAATGAACAAGAAAAATAAATCGGATTATCTAAGTTCGTTAAAGTCGATTGAGACTGAAAATTTTCTCGATCGGATTTTCTACCGACCAATCGGCTACCAAATCGCAAAAACTATCCGGAACACCGGGATTACGCCTAATGTAGTAACCATCGTATCCATATTTATCGGAATTAGTGCCGGCTTCTTTTGGTGGTTCCCTTACGACCTAACGTATGCCGTTTTCGGTTGTTTGGCGTTAATCGTTGCAAACATACTGGACTGCGTAGATGGACAATTAGCGCGTTTGACGGGTATAAAGTCAGAAGTTGGTAGGATTTTGGACGGATTTGCGGGAGATTTGTGGTTCTTGGCTCTTTACATTGCGTTTATACATAGGTTGAATACACAGTTTCAGACTCCTTATGATCCCTGGATTTATATTTTGGTAGTTCTGGTGTCTGCTTATTCCCATTTCAATCAAGCCGCTATAACCGATTACTATAAGACGTTACATCATTTTTTTATCAGCAAAGAGAAAGGAAAAGAATTCGAAAATTCGCAAAGTGTATTCAAAAGATACGAAAAAATGAAAAAAGGCGTTAACCGGATATTCACTTGGGGGTATGTTTTTTACACCAAAAATCAGGAACGCCAAACCCCGGAGCTTCAAAAAATGCTTGCTCGGCTAAAGGATAAATTTGGGGATGAACTTCCCGAAGATGTTCGAATCGGGTTCAGAGCTAAAAGTGGACGTTTAATGCCACTGCTCAACTTTAATACGTTTAACGGACGTTCTATCATTCTGTTTATTTCAGTCATTTTCAATGTTTTGTGGCTCTATTTCGTGTGGGAAATTGTCGTTTTGAACATTGTGAAATTTGTTGTGATAAATCGACACGAACACACCTGCAAAAACTTCGGAAAAACGCTTAATCCCTGAATGTCGCTAAAATAAACCGTTGCAGATGTCAATCAATTTGAAAAAATACCAGAATTACTTTTTCCTCATTGGTGTTTTTATCCTACTGTTTATGATTTATAAACTGGGGATTGGTGTCATTTATGAAAACATAGTCAAAACCGGTTGGTGGTTTGTTCCTATTTTCGGCATCTGGATTGTTGTTTATCTGTTCAATGCGTGGTCGCTCAATGTTATCATCACGGACGGAACACCCGAAACAAAAAAAGTAAAGTTCTTCTATTTGTTGAAATTAACAATCAGTGCTTATGCCATAAACTACATGACTCCGCTCAGCATCGGTGGTGAACCGTATAAAGTGATGAAGATCAAAAATGAAGTTGGTACCTACAAAGCAACTTCTTCCGTTTTGCTTTACGTAATGATGCATTACGTATCCCATTTCTTTTTTTGGCTGATTTCCATTCCGGTCTTTATTTTTACAATGCCGGATGCTTCCGGTGTCGTTCAAACAGCACTTTGGGTTGTATTTATCGCTTGTGTTTTGCTGATTTTCTGGGCGTATTCTGTATTTACCAAAGGTGTAATCAATACAGGACTTACCATTGCTACCAAAATTCCTTTTTTTGGAAAAAAAATCCGTATTTATCGGGATAAAAATAAACAACATCTAGATGAGATGGACAAACTGATTGCGGACTTGTACAACAATCGGAAAAAAGATTTCTTTGGTTCACTCTTTATTGAATTAATATCACGCTATATCTCTTGTTTGGAAGTCTATTTTATGGCAATTCCGCTCGGATTTGAGATATCGTACATTCAATCCTATTTAATCGTTTCCATAGCCACATTGATTGCCAATATTTTCTTTTTCGCCCCTATGCAGATGGGTACAAGGGAAGGGGGCTTCGCACTTGCCGCGACGACTTTGGCAATTCCCGCGGGTGCCGGCGTGTATATCGGACTTCTGACCCGTATCCGAGAAATCTTTTGGATATTAGTCGGTATCGTACTTACAAAAATTGACTTTCCGAAACGAAAAAAACTCGAATAGGACATTCAGGTTGTTTAAACCCTCGCGCGGTACAGAAGTCTAATTTCAAAAAATCTTCTTTTGAATAAAAAATCCAATTTCAGCAATTCCGACAGAGATATGGCTAAGACATTCTCGGAAATTGTCCGCACTTATCAGGAACGGCTTTATTGGCATATACGCCAGATGGTGTTGGTACACGATGATGCCAATGATGTTTTGCAAAACACGTTTTTAAAGGCGTGGAAAGGATTGGAGAATTTTCGCGGAGACTCTCAGGTGTCAACCTGGCTGTATCGTATTGCAACAAACGAGACGCTCACATTCTTAGCTCAAAAACGGATGCGAAACGTCCTGTCAATGGATGAAGCGGAAGATTTGTTGCTGAACAACATGCAGACAGACAGCTACTTTGATGGCGATGAAGCGCAACTAAGTCTTCAGAAAGCCATCTTGACGCTACCCGAAAAACAACGTTTGGTTTTTAACATGCGTTTCTACGAAGAAATGCCCTACGAAAAAATGAGTGAAATACTCGAAACTTCTGTTGGAGCACTTAAAGCTTCCTATCACCATGCTGTGAAAAAAGTAGAAAATTTTCTTAGGAAAGAAGACTAAACGTTAAAGTGCAAAAAAGTGCCAATACTTAGCGACTTTTTATCAGCTATTCTGGTAGTAGAATTTAAACTTTTGTGAATATAATCTGTCTAAATATAAAATGAATAAGAAAAAACACATAGAATTGCAAAAATTAGGCAAGAAACGACCTTTTTCGTTGCCAGAGACATATTTTAGTGATTTTGAAAGCAGGATGGACGAGATGATTATTGAACAAGGAGCAAAATCACCCCGCTTTCATTTCCATCCGTGGATGTATGGTGTTGTTGCTTCGTTGATCGGAGTTGTGTTCTTGGGACAAATTTATCTCACAAACGCCAAAAACAAACAGTCAACTTCGGACGCTTATGAAACCTATGTTCTTTCACAAGTAAATGAAAATACGATTGTCGATTATTACCTGACTTCAAATGCCGATGAGTCATCGAAATAATCTCTAAAACGAGGCTATCACGTGTAAACCAATCATTAAAACGCTTGAGTCGCGAATTTTATCAAACAAAAAATCAATCAAATGAAAAACTTGAAAATTTATACATTCATTTTTTTTGCTTTGACTTTTCTCCCAAATGTTTTTTCGCAACAGCGCAATCGCGGAAAATTTGATGTAAACAAATTTCACGAAAATAAATGGGAATTTATTAATCATACAGTAAGTCTCTCGCCGGCTGAAGTTGCGGTTGTCAAACCCGTCTTTCTCGAGTATGAAAAGAAAAATTGGGAACTCCATAAGCAAAGCCGCGAATTATTCAAAAAAACGTTCGACAAAGAAATTACGGAAAAAGAATATCGTGAGCTTAACGATAAAATGATAAACTACGAAATCAAACGCTCGCAATATTTGCGCGATTACCACCTGAAGTTGCGTAAACTCTTGAAACCGGAAACCCTGTTTCACTATTACAGAGCCGAAAAAAAATTTGAAAGACAATTGCTTCAGGAACGCCCCGGACCCAAACCCAACGCAGGAAATCGGAAATAAGACTTGCTTTCCGGAGAGATTTGGCTGTTAAATTGATGTGTGAATGGTGTGAGTGTGGACTTGCACCTTTTTTTCACGGTTTACGTTTTGTGAAAATCCAAATTAATACTATCTTTGCAGTCCGAATCGCAATGGTACTTTGGCCGAGTGGCTAGGCACCGGTCTGCAAAACCGTTTACGGCGGTTCGAATCCGCCAAGTACCTCCAAAGGACTTTCTGTATCATCTATAGAAGGTCTTTTCTTTTTTTCGCAAACGTATTAAATCTCTTTTTAGGCTTTTTATTGCTTTTTGTTTCCATAAGACACAGAATTCATTAATTTTGTAAAAAGTAAAAATCTCAATATGTTAGCTAAATTCCATTTAAACTACAAAGCACTTTGGGGACAAACGGTTTATCTCCTGATCTACAAGGATGAAGAGACGTTCGAGAATATTGAAATGACCTGTATTGGTGAAGACAAGTGGACGGTTGAAATAAAACTAGATGTCCATACCGAGTATCTCCAATACCGATATGGGGTGAAGCAAAACGGCATAATAGCCCATTTTGAGTTTGATGGGAAAAGAAAACAAAAACTTCCGTCAAATACAACTACGATTAATTTTAGAGACTATTGGCGCAGACCTAACGGCGACAGTCCTTTTGGTACTATAGCATTTAACGAAGTTTTTTTCAAACGGAAAAAGAAGGCAAGACTAAAAAAAACAAGCAACACAAATCTCACTCTACAACTACGATGCCCACAAATAGAACCCGATCGGCATTTTGCCGTAATTGGAAATCAACAAGCACTCGGAAATTGGGATGTAAGCAAAAAAGTACGTCTTGACGAGAATGAATTTCCCATTTGGTCTATTTCGCTAAATACCAAAGACCTAAAGTTTCCACTTGAATATAAATACCTGATTGTAGAAACGAAAACTGATGAAATACTTGCTTGGGGTGGGGGAGCCAATCGAAAACTCAAAGAAGTAGATGAGAAGAATTTCACTGTAGTAACCGATGAAAATTTTATCCGGACTATTCCCTCGTGGAAAACGACCGGAGTGTCAATTCCGGTATTCTCGTTGCGAAGCGAAGCGAGTTTTGGTACGGGAGATTTTATGGATTTGAAGAAAATGGTGGATTGGGCGAAAATGACCGGACAAAATTTTATTCAGATTCTACCCATCAACGATACCATTCTCTATCATTCCAACTACGACTCCTATCCCTACAACGCCGTTTCGGTATATGCCTTGCATCCGAATTATTTACGCTTAGAGAAGATGGGGACTCTTTCAAAGAAAAGAGACATCGCTTATTTTGAAAAAAAGAAGAAAGAGCTCAACGAAAATGATTTCTCCGACTACCAGAATGTGCTTACAGAAAAATGGAAGTATTTTCAGCTGATTTACAACCAAACCGGACAAACGGTTTTTCAATCAGAAGAATATGCGATTTTTTTTGAAAACAACCGTGATTGGCTTGTCCCGTATGCCGTTTTTTCTTATCTGAGAGACAAAAATGGAACACCCGAATTTGGTAAATGGACTGAACATCAAATTTATAAAAAGGAAGAAATAGAGAAACTGGCTGCTGCCGACTCCATGGTGTACAAAGAAATCGCCTTTTTTTATTTCTTGCAATACCATCTGCATGTTCAATTGACCGAAGTGCGGGATTACGCGCACAGCAAAGGCGTGGCGTTGAAAAACGACGTTCCCATCGGTGTCAGTCCGCGAAGCGTGGACGCTTGGACAGAACCGACACTGTTCAATACCCAAATGCAAGCCGGCGCGCCACCCGACGACTTTTCGGTTACAGGGCAAAATTGGGGTTTTCCCACCTACAACTGGGATGAAATGGTGAAAGACGACTATGCGTGGTGGAAAAAACGTTTCCGTAAGTTTGTAGAATACTTTGATGCTTATCGGATTGATCATATTTTAGGTTTTTTTCGGATTTGGGAAATACCCGGTAATGCCGTGTGGGCACTGACAGGAAGTTTTAATCCGGCATTACCCTATTCCATCGCAGATTTGCAGTCCCGCGGACTTTGGTGGGATGAAAACCGCTTTCTGAAACCTTATTTGAAGGAACACGTTATTCGTGCCATTTTTGGGAAATTTGCGGACGATGTGATGCGGGAATATTTAGTCATCGACGGATGGCAAAACTTTAGATTCAAAACCGAATTTGATACGCAAAAGAAAGTTGAAGCGCATTTCGCGTCGTTGGGCTATAATTTTACCAACAAAGAATTACAAATCCGAGACGGTTTGTACGCGCTACATTGTGAAGTCCTTTTTGTGCGGGATAAAAATAAGCCGGCGATGGTTCATCCCCGAATAGCGATGCACTCGTCTCACACTTTTCGTGATCTGGATGACGCTACACGTCGCGTTATGGATAAAATCTATGTCGAATACTTCTACCACCGCCACAACGACTTCTGGAAAGAGCAGGCGATGAAAAAACTGCCCGCGATTATCTCTGCAACTAATATGCTTGTCTGTGGCGAAGATCTGGGAATGGTCCCTGAAACAGTACCTGAAGTGATGCATCGGTTGGAGCTGTTGAGCCTTGAAATTCAGCGAATGCCCAAAAAACCGAATACCGAATTTGCCATGCCGGCAGAAGCTCCGTATTTGAGTGTTTGCACTACTTCTACGCACGATATGAACCCGCTTCGCGCTTGGTGGGAAGAAGACGAAACAATTAGACAGCGGTTTTACAATCACGCTTTGCGTCTTCAGGGTTCCGCGCCCGATAACCTATCGCCCCTTCTTGCCGAAAAAATTATCAATCAGCATCTTCAGTCGGATGCAATGCTCGTTATTCTGCCCTGGCAAGATTGGATATCAATGGAGAAAAAACTGTGGCGGAAAAACCCAAACGCCGAACGCATCAATATCCCGGCCGATCCACGAAACTTCTGGTGTTATCGGATGCATTTGACCTTAGAGCAACTGCTTGTTGAAAAAAAATTCAACGCAAAAGTGAAAAAGATGATTAAAGAAAGTGGTCGATAAGCAGTTATTTTAGATTAAGGAAACAATAAAACGTCAGACGAATGAGTTTGACCTTTTTGTATATTTTGCGTAATTTTGCAAACAACAAAGTTCCATCTCTATGACCGATCAAAGATACAACCTCCGCGGTGTTTCCGCATCCAAAGAAGATGTGCACAATGCCATCAAGAATATTGACAAAGGGCTTTATCCGAAAGCTTTTTGCAAAATTATTCCTGATTTCTTGGGAAACGACCCGGAGTATTGTAACATTATGCACGCTGATGGTGCCGGGACAAAATCGTCTTTGGCTTATATCTACTGGCGGGAAACCGGTGATCTTTCCGTATGGAAAGGCATTGCTCAGGACGCGCTGATTATGAATGTAGATGATTTAATCTGTGTGGGTGCGGTAGATAACATTTTACTTTCCTCCACCATCGGGCGCAACAAAAACCGCGTTCCGGGAGAAGTGATTTCCGCCATCGTCAACGGTACAAGTGAATTGGTCGCCGAACTGCGCGAGATGGGTGTCAATATTTACGAAACCGGCGGTGAAACGGCTGACGTAGGCGATCTGGTGCGGACAATCATTGTCGATAGTACCGTTACCTGTCGGATGAAACGCGTGGATGTAATAGACAATGCCCGTATTCAAGCCGGCGATGTTATTGTCGGATTATCTTCTTGCGGTCGGGCTACTTACGAGAAGGAGTACAACGGCGGCATGGGGAGCAACGGACTGACTTCCGCCCGCCATGATGTGTTTGCAAACTATTTAGCCGAGAAATATCCCGAAAGCTATAATCCCGATATTCCCCAAGAATTGGTGTATTCCGGTGGCTGTAAATTGACAGACACAATCGAAGGGCTGGGTATTGATGCCGGAAAATTGGTACTTTCTCCCACACGAACCTACGCGCCTCTCGTCAAAAAAATACTTGAAACGCTTCGCCCGAACATACACGGAATGGTACATTGCTCCGGTGGGGCGCAAACCAAAATTCTGCACTTCGTGGACAAGTTAAAAGTGGTTAAAGATAACCTGTTCCCGATACCGCCACTCTTCAAACTGATACAAGAACAATCCGGCACGGACAGCCAAGAAATGTACAAGGTGTTCAACATGGGACACCGCTTGGAGATTTACTTGCCGCAAGCGTATGCGCAAGATGTGATGGATATTGCCCGATCATTTAGTATAGACACTCAAATTGTAGGGTATTGCGAAGCGTCCGATAAAAAAGAATTGGTAATTGAGAGTGAACTCGGACGATTTGAGTATTGACTTGGCAAAGGTCTGATTCAGGTATTTACTGATAATATCAAAAATAGCTACTTCTATTGAAACAGCCAATGTATTTTAGGATTAAGCGTAAGTCGCCGGTAGCTGCAAGGCATATTCCCTTGCTTCGACCAAGCCCTTTCCTCCCGCATATCCGTTGATCATCAGCAACAAATTGGTAGTTTCGAGTGAGATTTTCGTACGCTCTTCGTCGCCGGTAGGTGTCCCGATACCGCCAACGCTATCTCGGTAAACAGGTAAGCCTTCAATATTGAGCAGTCCAAGACCGACAACTTCAAGTTTTTCGTCCGATTTACCTACGCTGAGAGTTAAGTCCCCCGTCGATTTTATCGGCATCAAATCCACTAATGGAGTAGCCCGTTTTGAGTGAGACCAGATTGATTAAATCGACCAACGTGCTGATTTGATAAAGCGGGATTCCGTGGAAAATACGTCTGCAAAGGGTTTCGACTGACTGACGGTGGCGATTGGACTCTTTGCCTGCGGTTCGTTTGTAGTGAATACACGCGACGAAATCTTACAGGCTTACGAAGATTTTAACCAAGGGAAGGTTGGATATTTAGAGCGAATGTGTTAAAAAATTTATTTTTATAGCGCGTATAAGGTTAAATAATATTAATTTTTATATTTTTATATTTTTATATTTTTATATTTTTATAGCGAATTTATTCAACTAGTAATCTTTAAAAATAATTTGCTATGAAAAAATCGTTTATTTATTATTTGTCGTATCGGTATTAGCATCGGCTTGTTCTGACGATCTAAACGATATTACGAATGGTGAATCACTGACTGAAAGTGCTGTCAGTCATACTGTTTCTTTAGAAAATGCAATCGCGGAACTTGAAAGTGTATTAATGGTAATCGATCAACAGTCAAATGAAAGCAATGGCTATCGTTCTCCGAAAAAGAACAGAAGAATTGAAAAAATTGATGTCGTTTACAGAGGGATGTTGAACCGTGGTTCATCACAAAAAGGGCAACAAAGAATACCTGCTCAAAGAGATAGTTTACTGTATGTTGTTGATTTTGCTGACAATGAAGGGAGTGCTGTATTGGCGGCAGACAGTAGAATATCGGAATCTGTTATAGCAATAACTGAAGAGGGTAGTGTTACGGAAGAGATACACCTTTTGTACGAATCCGGCGTAGATTACGGAGACGAGTGCTTGCAAAACTTTAATTTGTATAATCAAGAAGAAAATGACTATTACGTAGCTCGAGAAGCACCGGTAGCGTTACAGTACTGCTATAATTACGCGGAAGAATGTATTGCCGGCGGAAGTTTCGGGGGCGGAGCAAATAATACGATAGTCAATACGGTAACCGGCTCTTGGACGGTAAACGAGAAAATTTATCCCAAATTGAAAACAGCTTGGCATCAGCGCTCTCCCTTTAATGACGCAGTTCCACAAACGCGTTGGTTTTTTTGGCAGTCGTATAAAAGAGGACCGGCAGGCTGTGTGCCTATAGCTATTGCTCAAATTATGGCTTATCACGAATTCCCCAAAAACCTTACCTGTAACGGATATGTGATCGATTGGACAGGTGTAAAGGATATTTGTACTATTTATTATAAGCTTAAAAAAGGGACGGCTTATGACGAAGCCGCAGTAGCACAATTGGTCTCGAATATCGGCGGGTGGTGTAGTACTATTTACTCGCCCGATTGGGGTTTTGCGCTACCGCGCAAAGCGAGAGATTGTATGAGTACTTTTGGCTACCGGAATGTCGTTCGCGATTATGGTTATAGCGAAACAAAAGTCATGGATATGCTTCGTAATGACAATCCGGTATTTATCGCCGCGATTTCGAATGTTGTAGGTGGGCACGCGTGGGTAATTGATGGTTTCATAGATAGAAATCGATTGAAGAAGGGTTACAACTCCGCGGGGTCTTTAGTTAGTACAACTACCGAAACGCAGAAGTTGATACATTGCAATTTTGGTTGGAAGGATGGTGTTTGCAACGGTTATTACACTTCAGGTATTTTTAATACCAAAAAAGGTGCAGTAGAACAAGAATTCTTTGACTCTCCGGCTAAATCAGATAATAATTTCGACTGGGCTTTCCATATAATCACGTACAATAACCCAAATTAAACAGATTATGAAAAAGTTAATTCAATTATTTTTATTTATCCCCCTGTTTTTGCTTATGGGGTGCGATGTGATGACATACCATACATTCAGCTCTTATGTGACAGTATATTGTGATTACGATGATATTGCTCTAAGCCTGTCTGATAACGGCAATATTCGAATAAATTACGATACCATATTTACTCGTAGAGAATACCACTGGAACTCCACAGGGCAAGAGAAAGTAACATACGACAGTTTATGTAAGGTTAATAACGACTTAGGTTATAATAAAAAAAGAGAATACATTGTAAGTCCGGATTGGGGTTACTGTTCTACATTTAATATTTCACAAATAGATGTGGTAAGTAATAAAAACTTCGATGAACTACACACTGCCGGAGTACTATTGAATGACATAATATATTTTGTTTCTGCTTCGCCCAAAAAATACATAGATAGTGGTTATACCTATTCTTATAACTGGAAAAATAACACACCGGAGATTTTTAACAGAGAGCCGGAATTGACCTATTCCTTTTTTTTAAATGGTATTGAAGAGCCAAACTATAGCCCCATTGTGAGAAAATTATCTGAAATACAAACGAACGAATTAGTTCTGTTACCGCCTTATTGTTTTGGTTATCTCATATTTGAATCTTCTCCTACATCAATAAAGGAACAAACCCTTACGGTAACATTCAGTTTAAGTAATGGTAAAACAATGAGTAAATCAATAGAGAAAACATTTGATTGATGATACCAAAAAAGGTGCAGTAGAACGAGAAGCGTATGAGTGGTACTGGGAAAATACATCTGAGAGCAACTATAATTGGGCATTTCATATAATAAGGTACGAGACACCAAATAACTAAAAACATGAAAAATTTAATAGCAACAATTCTCTTATTAGTAATATTGTTACCGGGTTGTGATGTTATGGATTCTTCCACATTTAGGTCTTATATAACTGTATATTATGATTACGATGATATCGACTTAAGTTTGTCTGATAACGGAAACATTGCCATTCTTGGAGCAGAATTTGACAAGCACTACATGTGGAAATCAAAAGGACACGATAAAGAGATTTACGACAGTTTGTGTATTTCACACAACGATATGGGGTATGATAAGAAACGAGATTATATAGTTGGAACAAACTGGGGGCATTGTAGTACATTCGACATTAAAAGCATTGACATTAAAAGTAATACTGCCTATGACGAACAGCATCTGTCGGGGGCTTCCTTGAATGACATCGTGCGCTTTATCTCGGTTTCTCCCCAGAAGTTTATAGATAGCAATTATAGAATCACTTGCGATTGGGATGTAAATAAGTATAAGGTAAGTAACGTTCTGCAAGAGCAGCGTATGGCTAATTTTATAAACAACTCTGAGCGTATGAATTATTTTCCTATCGACAAAAAGCTCTCGGAGATAGTTGGAAGTGATGAGTTAAGGCTTTTGCCGGATCATTACATCGGTTATCTGCTATTTGATTCTAATCCAACAGTAGAAAAAGTTCATACATTTACTGTTACTGTCGAGTTAAGTAACGGTAAAACAATGAGCAAGTCGATAGAGAAAACATTTGATTGATATTAGTCCGGACAAAAACAGAAACAAACTTTAATACAATCTAAAAAATAAGAAAACACACATTCTTAGCATTATGCCGGTTTGTATCCTTTACAGCTTTTACACAGGTCGAAGAAAATTTTGGTCGGGTAGTGCCCGAATCACATCACAACATTAGTTTGGGATTTGACGGGTTGAACTAAAGTACTCCCCAAACTTTGGACTGCTTTAGCTCAAAGTTAAGATATTTTTTTGATTTAATTTGATACTTGTTCTTTCTTATTTTATTGGTTGTTCAACTCGGAAGTTTTCGGAACCTGTAAAAGTTTACACGAATATTAAAAACGGTGTGGGTATTCCGGGTAGCTACACGACAAGTAATACCGTCAAAATTGAACTACACGAAACAGTAAATTGTTAATTTTCAGAGCGTTGTGAAGTTTGACAATTGCTGATTTTGAATAAGAATATAAAAAACGCAACAGGCACAATAGTACCCCATTGTGCCTGTCAACTTGACATTTATTTGAACCCCTGAAATTTATTCGTTCACTTCTTGGGTAAGCTCCAAATTGTCGATACAGAAATAAGACGGTGTATTCATGCCGTAATCGCCGGTATCGGAAGATGATACGGTAAATACCAGTTGGTCAATCTCGCCCAAGTCGGATATGTTGACTTTCTGCCATTCTCCGGCTACAAAGGATTTCCCGTTTCTGAAATCGGCTAAATAATAGTCGATTTCAGAAGTTTTAGCTTTGTTGACAAATCCGCTTATCGTAATTTTAAACCAATCGCCTTCAACAAATTTTTTCGGTCCGGGAAAAGCATTTTCTCCATACTTTATACTCCGGTAAGCAATGGTCGTATTGGTCAGCATGACACTTTTCGCCTTAAATTTGCCATATTCGTTAGCCGGCAAATTGATGGTATCCAATCCGTTGGTAAAAAGCGCGACATAGCCTACGGCATACTTGGTCGAATTCAAAGCTCCTTTGCCAAAAGCGGAGCTGTTGTCATTCGAATACTCAACGGTTGTCGTATCGGTCAGGTTTGAAGCCGTGAATCCGCCGTCCCAAGAATTGGCACCATTTCTTAAAAATTGGATTCCTTGCGTATTAAATGTCGCATTGCTGACACCTGCTTCCGTGAGCGTAACATCTTCAAAATCGACAATAGTCGTTTTGATGTCTGTCTCAGGCTTACAGGATGCTAAAAATACTGCCACTACGGCAATTATAAGGAATAAATTCGTTTTTTTCATTGTTCTGTTTTTTAATTGATGAATATTTTTTCAATGTGTTGGTTTCCGGATGTATCAACGATTTTTACAATAAAAATACCATCCGGGAGCGAATTAATATTAATAGATTGTGAATTTTGAGTCGTAGTAACAAGTATCCCCTTTAGGTCGTAAATGCTTATTTGACTTACTTTTTCAAGATTCTGTACCAGCAAAAAATCATTCTTTCTGAGCAATGAGACTCGCACAGATTGATTGTCTATCGATGATAAAACAGCTTCGGGATGCAAATCGGTTACACCTAAAATTTCCGTGGATGTTTCGCCCAGCCAGCCACAGTACTGGTTCACGCCGGTGTATATTTTTATAAAATCAACAGCCGGAAGATGCACAGGATTCCCATCGGCATTAACCGCCCACTCGATATTCATCT
>JBKEBE010000075.1:0-30948 GCA_047973025.1 Paludibacteraceae bacterium | reverse complement strand
TTCATCCGAAATCAGGTTCAACGAACGAGAAGCGGTAAGGGAAGTCTTTTGCCACATAGTAGGTGCTTTGTTTATTAAAAAGAGATGCTGTAAAATGTCTTTATCAAATATTGTCTCCTTAAATAAAAGGATGTAGACTAAAAAATGTTCAAGACGCGATCCAATTCTTTCGAAAGTAGCTGCTTTACGTGATCTATCTGTTCTATTTCTTGTTGAATAACATTCATTTTCGCTGTATCTTGAATTTCAAAAGCCTGCTTCATTTCTACCATTTTATCTTTTCGATTACTCATCACCACCGCAAGTTTATATTCAAGAATAAATCGGGGCGCCAATTCATCCAGTCTTTCCAAATCGGATTTATTTTTATGGTATTTGGTATGAACTTTACTCAGCGTGTATTTCTCGGTTATCAGTTCAGCTACGTACTGGCTAATGTTTACATCGGCATGGTAGATGAAATAGTTCTCCGGATTAAAGTCTTCACGGGAAAAGTTTGCGGCATATTCCTCTTTTATTTTTTCTAAAACCGGATTTTGAAGCGTTAATGCATCTTGTTCCAACTCATTCAAAATGTATTCCGCTACAAGGTAAGGAAGCTCTTTTTCACCGCTTTCATCGGGATAAGTATATAGTACTCGATTTCCGTATTTAATCAGTAGATTGATAATATTTTCTTCTTCGGCAGCAAATTTTCTTTTTTCCGGAAGTGTCTTCGCACTCTCCGGTAGCACAGCAGATTTTGCTTCCGTTTGACGGTTTCCGATCGGACGTGAAAAACTTGTCTCAAGCCCTTTTTGCTTGATTTTATTTATTTCCGCGTACAATTCCCGCTCGTTGACATTTAGCAGAGAGCTACATTCTTTTACATATTCCGCTCGGAGAATCTGATTGGGGATGATGGCGATACTTCGGACGATGTCTTGAACCAATTTAGTCTTTTTTATCGGATCATTTCCGACATCTTCGAGCAAAAGATTGGTTTTAAAGCGTAGAAAATCTACCGAATTTTCTTCCACAAACCGGATAAAATCAGACGCATTGTTTTTACGGGCAAAGCTGTCCGGGTCGTCGCCATCAGGTAAAAGAAGTACTTTGATGTTTATCCCTTCTTCCAGCAGTAAATCAATACCCCGAATGGAAGCTTTGATACCGGCTGGATCGCCATCGTATATGACGGTTACGTTTTCGGTAAAGCGATGAATGAGACGTATTTGCCCCGGTGTGAGCGATGTTCCGGAAGAAGCTACAACATTCTCAATACCGCTTTGGTGCATGGAAATAACATCGGTGTAGCCTTCTACCAAGTAGCATCGGTCGTGTTTGATGATTGCCTGCTTGGAAAAGAAAATTCCGTAAAGTTCATTGCTTTTGTGGTACACTTCCGATTCGGGCGAGTTGACGTATTTTGCGAGTTTATCGTCTTTTTTCAAAATACGTCCGCCAAACGCCAGCACTTTCCCAGAGAGTGAATGTACCGGAAAGATAACACGTCCGCGAAAGCGATCGGCGACGTAATTATTCTCACCTTCGAACGTCAGTCCGGTTTTTACCAAGAGCTCTTTTTGATAGCCGGATTTGAGTGCAGATTGTGTAAAAGCATCCTTTTCATCGAGACAATAACCGAGCTGGAATTTTTGAATAATATCGTCTCGAAAGCCCCGTTCACGAAAATAGCTCAATGCAACAGCCATGCCGTCTACGTGGTAATGTAAGGTGTCTGAAAAATATTTGCGCGCATACTCGTTGACCAGCAACATGCTTTCGCGGTCATTCTTCTGCGCTTCTTCTTCCGGTGTAAGCTCCTTTTCAACAACTTCGATGTGATATTTTCTTGCTAAATACTTTAGGGCATCAGCATACGAGAGTTGCTCGTGTTCCATGATGAAATGCACGGAATTACCGCCCTTTCCACACCCAAAACATTTGAAAATGCCTTTCGCCGGCGAAACGGTAAACGAAGGCGTTTTTTCATCGTGAAAAGGACATAGACCTATCATGTTCACCCCCCGCTTGCGAAGCGTAACGTAGTCGCCTACCACATCTTCAATGTGCGCTGCTTCATGAATCCGATCTACAGTCTGCTGATCAATCATTTTTTCAAAATTCCTTTTTCTACGCTTTCATCGAGTAAATCCTTAGCAAATTTCCAAATTTTTTCGGATCCTTTTTGCATTACTTGTTTTTTGTTGTACACTGTTTTGTAGTCCACATCGAATTCCGCCCAAGTACCTCCGTTATTAGAAGTGTTTTGCAAAAGCGGTTCCAAACGGTCAACTACACGTGCGAATTGACTTTCCGGCGTTTTCATCGCTTCAAATTCCAGCCAGAGATTGACAAATTCTTCTGCTTGTTTTTCAGGTAAAATACCGAAAATCCGTTTTGCCGCTTCGAGTTCTTCATCAAAATTGTCGTGGCTTTTGATACTGTCGTAGATAAACACATCACCGCTGTCGATTTCCACAATGTCGTGAATCAACACCATTTTCATCGTTTTCAACGTGTCAATTGGCTCGTTGGCGTGCTCGGCAAGCACCATTACCATCATGGCAAGGTGCCAGCTGTGTTCGGCATCATTCTCGGGGCGGTCGCTGTTTATCAATTTCGTTTTCCTGAAAATAGACTTTAGCTTATCAATTTCCCGAATAAATTTTATTTGTTTTAGCAGGTCTGTCATGTTGTGGGGCTTCTGTCATGTTGTGTGGCAGATTTGTAAAGTTGGTATATCTGACTTGTCTATGTCTAATTTTGCTCAAATTCTCCGCACATTTCTTTCAAGCATATTTTGCTTTTGTTTCAGGACTACAAAACTACTCATTTAATTCTTTTTTTTCAAAAATGAAAGGCTGAAAGTGGTGGATTATTTATCAATCAGATTTATGCTTGCACTTGAAAAAATGCTCACTATAAATTGACTAAACTACAAACTTAAAAAGACCTTTTTTTGTTTTTATAGTGGGCAATTTGAGATATTATCGTTGATTTTATCTGCTTTTACAATAAAATAGTATCTTTGTAATGGATTATGATAAGGGAAAATTTCCCAATCTTTTTATTTGCAGATTCTTATTTACAAATAACAAAATATCTTCCTGCTCTTTTGTTTTTTTCCGTGAAAGTGGTAGGAAATGTTTTCAAAGATCAATATGCTCAAACAACAATTACAGCAAAAACTGCAACAAAAGCTATCGCCTGCTCAAATACAGGTAATAAAGATGCTTGAGGTCCCCACGTTGGAGTTGGAAGAGCGTATTCGGCAGGAAATAGAAGAAAATCCGGCACTGGAAGAAGGCACCGAAATTTCCGAACACACCATGGACGAACCCGATAACTCGGAATACGATGATGATTACAACAGTGATTTAGACTTAGGCGATTATATTTCTGACGACGATATACCTGATTATAAGCTCATCGCTAACAACACATCGCAAGACGACAAGCATGAAAACATTCCGTTTTCAGCGGGCTTTACCTTTCACGAACATTTGTTGGATCAAGTTGGACTGCTCCAGTTGGATGAACATGAACGCAGATTGGTAGAGTATATCATTGGGAATATTGACGAAGAAGGGTATTTGCGACGCGATGCGGAGTCGATGGTCGATGATATCGTATTTCAAACCGGGACGGAAACCAATGACGATGAAATGAAGGGATTAATAAAGAAAATTCAACAGCTCGAGCCACCCGGCGTCGGGGCTGAATCACTTCAAGAGTGCCTTTTTCTGCAATTGGAGCAAAAGGAATCGTCTAAATCCAATGAAAATGCCAAGCGTATTGTTAAAGATTATTTTGAAGAATTTTCCAAAAAACATTACGATAAAATCATTCGGGGATTGAATCTTTCCGAAGAAGCGCTGAAGGAAGCATTGCACGAAATAACCAAACTTAATCCAAAACCCGGAAACGCTTGGGGTGGCAATGTGCTGGAAAAAACATTTTCGGTAATTATTTCCGATTTCATCGTTGAAAACAACAACGGCGCGCTTACGGTACAGCTAAATAATTCAAACGTACCTGAGCTACGTGTGAACAGTACTTACAACGAAATGTTTGAAGATTATTCGAGCAATAAGTCGAATCAAACGCGTGAAATGAAAGACGCAGTCCTATTTGTTAAGCAAAAGATTGACGCGGCGCGCTGGTTCATTGATGCTATCAAACAGCGCCAACAAACGCTTTTGACGACCATGACCGCTATCGTAGATTTTCAAAAAGAATTTTTCATCGAGGGAGATGAATTATTTCTTAAACCCATGGTGCTCAAAGATATTGCCGACATTACCGGTTATGATATTTCAACCATATCTCGGGTAAGCAACAGCAAATATGTTGAAACGGAATTTGGTATTTTTCCCGTGAAATATTTCTTTTCCGAATCCATGACAAACGATTCCGGCGAAGAAATTTCCACGCGTGAAATCAAAAAAATACTGCAAGAAGTTATCGACGAAGAAGATAAACGGAATCCGTTGAATGACGATAAATTGGTAGAAGCATTGAAAGAAAGGGGCTATGTGATTGCCCGCCGTACCGCGGCAAAGTACCGCGAACAACTGAATATCCCGGTTGCCCGGCTTCGCAAGGAAATTCTGTAACCATTCCAATCTATCACGCAAAAAAACGGGCGGAATTTCTTGTTTTTAAGTGCTAAAAAAACTTCTCTAAAATACTAACCACGCTGCTTCTGTAACTTTTCCCGAATAAATTCAGATGTACCAGTAAATAATAGAGCCGGTAGAGTTCGATTTGCTCGTGAAATAAATCCGGTTTTGGGATGATTTCGTGATAGGAATCGTAAAATTCGGTATCGAATCCGCCAAAGAGTTTGGTCATTGCTATATCTACCATCGAGTGTCCAAAATAGACAGCCGGATCAATCAAATACGGTATCCCGCTTGACGAAATAAGGTAATTGCCACCCCACAAGTCTCCGTGTAAAAATGCGGGTGTAACATCTCCAAAGACCTGTAGAAAGATTTTCAAAGCTGTTTCTTTTTCCGGAATTTGATTTTCGAGAAGCATCTCGTTTTTTACGGCAATCGTTAGTTGCGGTGCAATCCGCTCGTTCCAATAAAATTCAGCCCAATCTGTATGACGCGAATTCGATTGGGGTAGGCTACCGATAAAATTATCGGACGAAAACCCAAACTTACTATCGGTTGTAAGGTGGAGTTTTGCCAAATCTCGTCCGAGATGTTTGAAGTCTTTCGCATTCGGTCTTCGGCTCTCTATGAAATCCATCAATAAAAACGATTTTCCGGCTACTTCATCCACAAGATATGCGTGTGGTACAGCAATTGTTTTTGTCTCTTCAATTGCTTGCAAACTTCTCCATTCTGCTTGAAACATATTCTTAGCAAAAGATTTCACATTAACTTTCAGAAAATATTTTTGAGATTTACTCTCCAAGGCATAAGCCAATGAAATATCGCCGCCGGAGATGGAGCTGATATTCAGAATTTCGGTATGGATGGTTTCAGTGATATGTTTTACGATTTTTTCCATACGTTTATTGCTTTGGTTCGTGAAAACGTAAAGGTAAAAAAGAAAAAAGATTTATCCTAAAAAACAAGATAAACCCTTTTTTCAAAACTTGTCGGCATTTGATTACTACATTTCTGTATATACTTCTTCAAATGGTACTCTGAAGCGTTTGCCCCAGATTCCGCGCGTCCCTTTTCGGATACCGCAAGGGACAACCATATTGATTTCGGCACTAAAAGGTAGTTTGAGCAATCGTTTTACCCTTCTGCTATCAAACCCTTCGAGTGGACAAGTATCGTATCCTTCATTTGCCATGGCAATCATGAAAGTCTGCGCAGCCAAACCACAACTTTTATGAAGAACCGCACGCATATCGCTTTCCGAAACGGAAGTCGTCATCGGACGGAAAAGGCTGATGACCATTGCCAATAACTTCCGAAACCAACCTAAAATAAAGAAGAAACGGCTATAGATAAACGGCATCAATACGTTGTAATACTGCAAGCGGTTCTTCCAGCGCGATTCTTGTCTCTCCTTGGGACTGTATTTGGCGATATTTTCTTTTTCAAATTCCAGGATGGCTTTCGACCTTTTTCGGTGCAAATCCCTACGTGTTACAAACACAACGGCTTGCTTGGCAGTAGCGGTAGCACGCTGGTCCAGACAGGCGTGTGAAAGCTTTTTCAGTATTTCCGGGTCGGTTATGTGATAAAATTCCCACAACTGCATGTTGGAACTTACAGGCGCTAAAGTCGCCAACTCGATGCAATGTCTTACCTTTTCGGTGTCAAGCTCTTTGTCTTCTTCAAAATAGCGTACCGAACGGCGAAAGTTTAATGTTTCTTCTAAATTCATACGTTTCGTTGTTTGAATGAACGTCTTTTTTTAGGGGAAGTTTTACGCAGTTTCGCTCATTTTTTGAGCGAAGCAATACTCTCTTTCAATGACGCTATTTTACTTTCGGCATCAGCCTGCTTTTGGCGTTCCGTTTCTACAATTTCGGGTTTGGCATTTTGCACAAATCGTTCGTTACCGAGCTTTTTCATGACCGAGTTTAGAAATCCTTCCAAATAGGCAATTTCTTCTTCCATTTTTTTGATTTCATCTTCCGCGTTTACCAAACTACCCATCGGAACGGCATATTCAGATGTGCCAACCATAAACGAAACAGCACTTCCGGATTTTTCGCTGATGTTTTCGATGCTTTTCAGGTTGCAAAGCTTCCGGATTACTGCGTCAAAATCCGCATTGTGTGAGCCTATTATTTGCAAATCAAGCTGTTCCTTGTGTGGCAGGTTCTTTTGCAAACGGATGGTTCTCACTCCGGCAATAATTTCCTTTATTTTTTCGAAATCGGCAATCAATTTTTCATTTACCGGTTTTGCTTTCGGCATGGGTTGAATCATGATACTTTCGCCTGCCTGACGCGTGTCTATCGCCTGCCAAAGTTCTTCCGTGATAAACGGCATAAACGGATGGAGCGTCTTCAGCAAACTATCAAAAAATCCGAGTGTTGCATGGTAGGTCGTGTGGTCAATCGGTTTCTGATACGCCGGTTTTATCATCTCAAGATACCACGATGAGAACTCGTCCCAAAAGAGCTTGTACACCAGCATCAATGCTTCTGAAAGCCGGTATTTTTGGAACAAATCGTCCATTTCAAGCAACGTTTTTGAAAGTAGGCTTTCAAACCATCCGATGGCGATTTTGGCACTTTCGGATGGCTCCACATCTGCGACTTCCCACCCTTTTACCAATCGGAATGCATTCCAGATTTTGTTGTTGAAATTACGTCCTTGTTCGCAGAGACTGTCGTCATACAGTAAGTCGTTCCCCGCCGGAGCGGTTAGCAACATACCCATGCGCACACCGTCTGCACCGTAGAGTTTCATCAATTCGATGGGGTCGGGCGAGTTCCCGAGCTGTTTGGACATCTTCCGACCTATTTTGTCCCGTACAATTCCGGTAAAATAGACATTATCAAAGGGTTTATCGGCACGATACTCATAGCCCGCCATAATCATGCGTGCTACCCAGAAGAAGATGATATCCGGACCAGTTACCAAATCGGCGGTCGGGTAGTAGTATTGAATGTCCGGGTTGTTCGGATTATTGATGCCGTCAAAAACCGAAATGGGCCACAACCACGATGAAAACCATGTATCCAACGCATCTTCGTCCTGTTTCATGTCGTCAATGGTCATCGGATAATCAACCTGCTGCAAGGCTTTTTCGTAGGCTTCTTCTTTGGAGAGCGCGACTACAAATCCACCATTGGGAAGAAAGTATGCCGGAATTCGGTGTCCCCACCAGAGTTGGCGACTGATATTCCAGTCTTTAATATTTTCCATCCAATGCCGATAAGTATTTTTATATTTCTCAGGATGAAATTTTACCGTGTCGTTTTCCACATTCTCCAAAGCAGGTTTTGCGAGTTCGCTCATTTTTAAGAACCATTGCATGGAGAGTTTCGGTTCGATCACGGCATCGGTACGCTCGGAAAATCCGACTTTGTTGGTATATGCTTCTACTTTTTCCATCAAGTTGGCAGCTTCCAAGTCTTTTTCGATTTGCTTGCGCACCGCGAAACGATCCATTCCCGCGTACATGGCTCCGTGTTCGTTCAGCGTACCGTCGTCATTGAAAATGTCAATGGATGGCAGGTTGTATTTTTCGCCCAGTACGTAGTCGTTTACGTCGTGGGCGGGTGTAACTTTCAAACAGCCGGTACCAAATTCCACATCAACGTATTCGTCTTCAATGATGGGAATTACCCGATTAATGACCGGAATAATGACTTTTTTGCCTTTTAGATGAGCGGTTTTTGGGTTGTCGGGGTGAATGCACATAGCTGTATCGCCCATTATGGTCTCCGGACGGGTAGTCGCGACCAGAGCGTATCCGTTTTCGCCTTCGATTTTGTATTTTAAATAGTATAATTTCCCATTCACTTCTTTGTGAATCACTTCTTCATCGGAAACGGCGGTAAGGGCTTTCGGATCCCAGTTGACCATGCGGACACCGCGATAAATGAGCCCTTTGTCATACAAATCGCAAAAGACTTTTAGTACGCTTTCGGAACGCTTCTGGTCCATGGTAAACGCTGTGCGGTCCCAATCGCAAGACGCACCCAGTTTTTTGAGTTGTTCGAGAATAACTCCGCCGTGCTCGTGTGTCCAATCCCAAGCGTGTTTCAGAAACTCATCACGCGATAAATCGTTCTTTTTGATTCCTTTTTCTGCCAAACGGGCAACTACTTTTGCTTCGGTAGCAATGGAGGCGTGGTCGGTACCCGGAACCCAGCACGCGTTCTTGCCCATCATGCGCGCGCGACGTACCAAAACGTCCTGAATGGTATTGTTGAGCATATGTCCCATGTGAAGGACACCGGTTACATTAGGTGGCGGGATGACTATGGTGTAGGGTTCGCGCTCATCGGGCTCGGAATGAAGAAAACGGTTGTCTAACCAATATTGGTACCATTTGTCTTCGACTTCGGAGGGGTTGTATTTTGTAGCAAGTTCCATATTGTAATTTGTCTGTTTTTAGTTGGGAATAAACACGTTTTCTCCACTCATTCTTCCGGGACTGAGATTCCTTTTTTTTCAATTTTTTATGTGTGCAAAAATAATGAAAATGATTTTTTCAGGAAAATAAACGGCTAAAACGAATCATTTAATAGATGGGTAATACGAATTTTAATTCATGGGTATCGGATTTGGTTTCAACTTCTCATTCAGATACACTGCCAGATATTCCTGCTCGGTTTGTCCCGGGGTGGGATAAAACTTTGCTTTATCTAAAACTTGAAGTACTTCCAAGTCCATTACCGTACTATAACCGGCTCTACAGATAATTGATTCACATCCTTTCAAGATGGATGCAAATTGCTCATCTCCCAGATGAGAAATCAAATCAACCTGTCCGATTCGCTCAATCTGTTCTTCGGGTGTGGGAAGTCCGCGGACGATAAGCGTACGTTGTGGTAAATTTCGGTACTTTTCCAACATGGCTTCTTCAAAAATGGTGCGCTGCGGTTCTACGCCTGAGAGAATAACCATCGTATGATATTCGTTGTTTGGTTTCACGTCCAGCAGCTTGTCGAAACGACTCAACATACCGATGTATCGGGCATTTGGCGGAGTCGGATATTTGTGTGAAAGGTCGCCCGAAAGCCCACTGTCTGCCGTTTCGTAATCCGGAATCCAGCACTCGTCGTAGTTGTCGATAAATTGACGATGGATTTTGTAAACGACAGGTTCAATCCAACCCAGATTTTTCGGCATTTTAATCATAACCTGATGCGTCATGTAAATAGAGTGGGTTTTCTTGTTCCATAAGCCGAATCGGTTGTCTGAAATAACCTGATCAAAGTGTTCACTCTTTAGCAATTTCTTCAACCAACGATGTTCACTATTGATGCCGCTAAAAAACTTAGGTAAAAATGGAAGAAAAACCCACACCAACGTATTCCCTTTTGAATATTTGATCGGATAGGATTTACTTTCGATAGTGCGAATTTCGGGAAATTGTTTTTGGATAAATTTCAGGGGATAACCGTCTCCGGCTACGACAACTTCATTTCCTTCCGCCATTAGTCTGCGGATTATTGGTTCACAACGAGTAGCATGTCCAAGTCCCCAATTTAGAGGACAAACCAAAATTTTTTTCGGCATAGTAAAAGGGTACTGTTATCTATTTATTCATCAAAAATAGTCATTTTTTTTCACTCGTGAATTGTACGGTAGATTTTCATTATTTTATCGTTACCATCGTAGCACCGAAGCCATACTCACGAAACGAAGCATCTTGAAAATAATACGTTTTGTATCTTGATTTGAGCTGTTTTTCAATTTCCTTGCGTAGCACACCTTCGCCTTTCCCGTGAATAAAGACGATTTTCTGTCCCTTACGATTTTTATGCTCATCCAGCGTTTTGTGAAACACATCCATTTGGTAGTTTAGCATATCCGCGTTGTCCATTCCGGCAGTAGTTTCCAACAGGTTATTGATGTGCAGATCTACTTCAATGATTTCTTGTTGTCGGGGTTTTACGAATGTTTTCATGCGCGGACGTTCCTGTTTTTTTTGCCGCATCGCTTGTTTCAACTCATCCGGCGAGATGTCGGTTAAAAGTTTATTCTCGGAGGCTTCCCCCAAATCAATAAGCATGCAAGGTTCATCAAAATAATCGGTTTCGGTAAAAGCATGCAATTTGTAAAACTTTACGCTATTTATTTTCAAGGAAAAATCCAAAACGGTTTGCTCTTCGTATGTTTTCTCTTTTTTAAATGGTAAAATCTGTACCCGAATACGTTCCCAGTCGTTGAGTCTGCTCTTATCGATATCGGCAATCCAATCCTGCATATTGGGTTCCATGGTGCCGTGGGCAATACTTTTTCGGCTGTCCTCATCGCCAATTACAAAATTGTAAAACAAAAAATAGTTTGAATCGTTGACTAAATAACATTCGTAGCCACTTTCATTGAGCCGTTTAATCTCTTTTGGGAAAAAAGCGAGTAGCACTTTTAGTTGATTGCCTTCAGATGTTTCCAAGACAGGCAGCTCTTCTTTGGGTTGTTGTACAATTTCTTTCGATGGTGTTTGGATGGGGGCTTCGTCATCGGGCTTCGATTTGAAATCTTTTTTCGGGAAATTGGTCGTCTCATTTACCACGCCCACCGCTACGCACTCACGCGCCAACGCGGGAACTTCAAAGCCGTCCTCGTCTTGCACATATACCAAATTGTTTTTCTCGTCCACACGGACTACGGTTCCGCCACCTACAGCATTGAGAAATCGAACCGTTTCGCCTATTTTAATCATATATTTTCGATTGAGAGCGTGTGCCTTAATAAACAAAACTCAAATTACGGAGTTATTCTCGTTATTCGAATTTTTCGGCTTTCCGCTGAAAAATATTTTTGTAATTTTGTGCAAATTTACTCATTTTAAATTTCTTGACAGAATTTACAAATAAAGACGCGTTGTTGATAGAAGATTACGACTATCCGCTACCTGACGAACGAATAGCCAAGTATCCACTCGCAACGCGTGATTCATCCAAACTATTGGTGTATAAGGATGGTACAATCGGCGAATCCGTATTTTCGCGAATAACGGATTTTTTACCCGAAAAAAGTTTGTTGGTTTGCAACAATACCCGTGTGATTCATGCCCGAATTGTTTTTTACAAATCCACCGGAGCACGTATCGAAGTATTTTGCTTGGAACCTGTCGATCCATCAGACTACGTACTTTCTCTTTCATCTACAATTAGTTGTGAATGGAAATGTATGATCGGAAATTCAAAAAAATGGAAAGAAGGCAAACTCGAACACGTTTTTTCCTCACAAGGTAATAGCGTAACCTTCTCTGCCGAAAAAATGGAAGGATCGGACAATACCCACCAAATTCGCTTCAGTTGGGACAATCCGGATTATTCTTTCTCCGAAATTATAGAACAGATAGGTGAACTTCCCATTCCGCCTTACCTGAGAAGAAACACGGAAGAAAGCGATGAATTGACCTATCAGACGGTTTATTCAAAGATTGAAGGATCCGTAGCTGCACCGACTGCCGGTTTACACTTTACGGATACCGTTTTTCAAAAGCTCAAGGATAAAAATATTTCGATTGAAGAACTGACACTACACGTAGGCGCGGGAACCTTTCAGCCGGTAAAAACAAACGATGTTGCACAACACATTATGCACACAGAGACAATCGCGGTATCTATAGAAACGGTTCGTCAAATCCGGCAAAATCTGGGAAGAATATTTGCCGTCGGAACCACATCAGTCCGCACATTGGAGAGTTTGTATTACATCGGTCTAAGCAACCTATCTTCTCTCAAAGCGATTGAAAAAGGACAACATACAGACCTGATAAAAGTAACGCAATGGGAACCTTATATTGAACGTCAAAGTGAAGTTTCCACCCGTCAGGCTTTACAAAACATCAGTGATTATTTAGAAGAAAATCAATTGGATACGCTTCATGCCGAGACACAAATTTTGATAAAGCCCGGATTTCGCTTCCGTATCGTTGAAGGGATGATTACCAATTTTCATCAACCCAAAAGCACACTTTTGCTGCTTGTATCGGCTTTTGTCGGTAAAGATTGGAAGAAAATTTACGACTATGCGCTTGAAAACGATTTTCGTTTCTTGAGTTACGGGGACAGCTCGTTGCTCATGAAGTCCGGACCATGACTCCGGCTTCCGTTATGGACCGATATGTTTATCGTGTCCTTGTTTTTTTGTAATTTTGTAACATCGAGAATTCAATCTCGATAGAAATATCTATAAATCTCAATTCTTCAGACAAATCATAGCTTACACGATGGAAAAAATCATTATTCTTGACTTTGGTTCTCAAACCACCCAGTTGATTGGTCGCCGTATCCGTGAGTTGAACGAATATTGCGAAATTGTTCCTTACAACAAATTTCCCGAAGATACAACGGATGTGAAAGGTGTCATCCTTTCCGGAAGCCCCTACTCGGTTTATGACCCTACCGCGTTCAAAGTCGATTTAAGTCATATCCGCAATCGATTCCCGATACTTGGAATTTGCTACGGAGCTCAGATGATGGTGCAGGACTCAGGCGGTAAGGTAGAACCGGCAGAAAGTCGGGAGTACGGCAGGACCATGCTGTCCAAAATTGATACCGACGATAAACTTTTTCGCGGTATAAAAGATGGTTCGCAAATTTGGATGTCCCATGGAGACAGTATTACCACCTTGCCGGAAAATTTCAAAAAAATAGCCAGTACAAGCGATTTGGATATGGGGGCATTTCGCATTCAAGGCGAAAAAACGTGGGGAGTTCAGTTTCATCCCGAGGTGTATCACACATCAGACGGACTGATTTTGCTCGAAAATTTCTTAGATATTTGCGGAAGTAAAAAACAGTGGTCGCCCGAATCTTTTATAGAAACCACTATTCTGGAATTGAAAGACCAAGTCGGTAAGGATAAAGTGGTACTCGGACTTTCCGGCGGTGTGGACTCATCGGTTACGGCGCTTTTGCTACACAAGGCGATTGGGAAAAATCTAACCTGTATTTTTGTGGATCACGGCTTGCTTCGCAAAAACGAATTTGAAAAGGTGTTGGAAGATTACGAACATCTGGGGTTGAACGTAATCGGTGTGGACGCGAAAGATTATTTTTATAAAAAATTGGCGGACGTTACTGACCCGGAGCGCAAACGAAAAATAATCGGTGCCGGATTCATCGATATTTTTGACCAAGAAGCACAAAAAATAAAAGACGTGAAATGGCTGGCACAAGGCACTATTTATCCTGATGTCATCGAATCGCTTTCTATCACGGGAACGGTCATCAAATCCCATCACAACGTGGGGGGACTACCCGAAAAAATGAATCTGAAACTCTGTGAACCCTTGCGGTTGCTTTTCAAAGACGAAGTACGGCGCGTGGGGTATGAATTGGGCATGATGAGCCACTTGCTAAAGCGTCATCCTTTCCCCGGACCGGGATTAGCGGTACGTATTCTCGGCGACATTACACCCGAAAAAGTCCGAATTGTGCAAGACGCGGACGATATATTCATCAATGGACTTCGCGAGTGGAATCTCTACGACAAAGTATGGCAGGCAGGCGTCATTCTTCTTCCGGTAAAATCGGTGGGCGTGATGGGCGACGAGCGCAGTTATCAAAACGCGGTAGCACTTCGGGCGGTAACTTCTACCGATGCCATGACTGCCGATTGGGCACAGTTGCCGTATGATTTTTTGGCAAAAATCTCCAACGAAATCATCAACAAGGTACAAGGCGTGAATCGCGTGGTTTACGACATCAGTTCCAAACCGCCGGCAACTATCGAATGGGAGTAGCTAAAGATGCGATTTCTCATAAACATTTTTTTGTTCATGTGGAGATAGAAAAATAATAAAAAGTTAAAAGCCAAACAAAATATTCCCAAATTGGGAACATTTTGTTACATTTGTAAAAAAAATAATTGTGAGAGTCATCGCTAAGAAAATTCTGAGGGAATTTTGGCAGATACATTCCGATTGTGAACAGCAACTCAAATCTTGGTATAAAGAAGCTATCGATGCAACATGGAGAAATCCGAACGACATCAAATTTGAATATCCTAATGCAAGTATTCTAACCGACAACCGTATTGTATTCAACATAAAAGGGAATAACTATAGGCTGATAGTCAAGATAAATTATGACTTTCAAATTATTTGGATTCGTTTCGTTGGAACGCATTCCGAATACGATAAGATTAATGCAACTAAAATTTAAGTGTTATGGAAGTTAGACCGATAAAAACCGAAACAGATTATGAAAAAGCACTTGAAAGATTAGAAGTTATTTTCGATGCTAAGTCTGGTTCCAAAGAAGGAGATGAACTTGAAATTCTCAGTATTTTGATTGAAAATTATGAGAAGGAACGTTATCATATAGCTCTTCCGGACCCCATTGAAGCGATAAAATTCAGGATGGAACAAATGGGATACAATCAAAAGGATTTAGCGGAAATGGTTGGACTGAAAAGTCGAGCCAGTGAAATCTTGAACAAAAAACGAAAATTGTCACTTGGAATGATTCGAACACTACACGATAAGATGAAAATTCCGACTGACGTGTTGATTCAGACGTATTGATTTAGCCATTCCCGTGATCGACACCCACTCACATATCTATTCCGAAGAATTTGACGCGGACAGGGATGAAACGATTTCTCGTGCGCGAAATGCCGGTGTGTCTAAAATTATTTTATCCAATATTGACTCAGATTCACTACCGAGAATGTTAGACACGGAGACGCGCTATCCCGACTTTTGTTTTTCGACTATCGGACTGCATCCTACGAGTGTAAACGCCGATTATACAAAAGAATTAGCCCTTTTAGAAAGCGAACTTCGGCGGAGAAAATACCTTGCCATCGGCGAAATCGGGATTGACCTGTATTGGGACAAAACATTTTACAACGAACAGATAATCGCGCTTCAAACGCAAGCGGAGTGGTCGTTGGTTTACAACTTGCCTATTATTATTCACATTCGCAATTCTCATCAAGAAACCATCCAAGCGTTGCAACCTTTCAAAGACAAAGGACTAAAAGGCGTATTCCATTGCTTTACCGGTACAGAAGCCGAAGCGACAGAAATTTTTGATTTGGGCGATTTCAAATTGGGAATAGGCGGGGTGGTAACCTTCAAAAATTCCGGATTGGCGGAAAATCTAAAAAACATTCCGTTGGAAAAATTGGTATTAGAGACCGATTCGCCTTATCTTGCCCCGACACCCTATCGTGGTAAGCGTAATGAACCGTCCTACATAGCTCTCGTAAGAGATAAGTTGGCGGAAGTTTACGACGTTTCGACAGAAGATATTGATAAAATTACGGATAGAAATGCTGAAGAGTTATTTTTTTAACCGCTTCCAAAAGACTCTGTAACGCTCCCCTTAAACTCGAATTTCAATTACCTGATTAATATCCGTAGTGAACGCCTTGGACAGTTTCTCCTGTTTCAGTTTGTATTTTTTTTGGTCTTGCGAGCCGGTTCGAATTACCATGCCGTGGTATTTTTTGTTCATACTATCCATGACAGCCATCAACGATTTATGTTTCGGATTACTGTTCAGGTGGTCGAATAACGCCGGTTGCACGTTTTCTTCTTCCACGAAATCAAAAAGTGTTACACCGGCGCGCTTGTATTTGTATCCGGAAAGATACATTTTTTTCAATCCATCCACGGCAAAGCGCACCAGTTCAATCGTCGAAGCGGTAGGAAAAGGGAGTTTTATCTGTACGCTGTTTGCGTAAAAAGCATCTTCTTCGCGAAACCGGCTTGTTTCGATAAATACGCTTATCCGGCTGCAGAGTGAATTTTGCTTCCGCATCTTTTCGGTGCTCAATGCCGTAAATGTAACGATACGCTCTTTGATTTCTTCGTAAGCGGTGTATTCCCTGTCAAACGTGCGTGTGTTGGAGATCGATTGGCTTTTTTCCGGCAGAGCAATATCCATGCAGGATATCCCTTTTAACTCCCGTTGCAGATTCAGACCGACAACCGTCATTTGCTGTCTTACCCACGCTTCGTCAAGCAATGTAAAGTCATAAGCCGTTTTCACGCCGGACTGTAGCAATTTTCGTTCAAGTCGCCTGCCGATTCCCCACACATCGCCTATCGGTAGCCATTTAAGTGCTTTTATCCGTTTCTCGTCATTGTCTATGACGTAGCATCCGCCGGTTTGATCGGGAAATTTTTTGGCAATTCGATTTGCCAGCTTTGCCAATGCTTTGGTTGGTGCTACTCCAACTCCGATGGGAATTCCGGTCCAGTTTTGCACGTGTTCCCGCATCTTTACTCCATATAACTGCAAATTACCCACTTGCAGGTTAGATAAATCCAAGAAGCACTCATCAATCGAATAAATTTCCTGCACGGGACTGTAGTTTGCCAGAATGCTCATTACCCGCGCGCTCATATCGCCGTATAGTGAAAAGTTTGCCGAAAAGACTTCAACCCGATTTCGCTCAAACAGATATTTGTATTCAAAGGCAGGTGCTCCCATCGGAACACCCAGCACTTTCGCCTCGTTGGAGCGTGCGATGACACAACCGTCGTTGTTGCTGAGTACAACAATCGGTTTCCCGTTTAGCGAAGGATTAAAGACCCGTTCGCAAGACGCGTAGAAATTATTACAGTCAATCAGCGCATACATCGTGTGTCAAAAAGTGTGAATCGTGTGGATGATTCTCCCCCAGATAAAAAATTTGTTTTGCTCCGTAACTTGTATCGGCTTGTATTCGTCATTGGCGGCAACCAACCAAAGACAGTCCTTGTCTTTTTTCAGAATCTTGGCGGTATAGCCGTCATCGACAAAGTAGATATAGACTTTCCCGTCGTACACATCAAATCCTTTTTCGATCAGCACGCGGTCGTTGTTGTAAATCCCCAATCCTTCCAAAGAATTTCCCCGAATTGTTCCGATGAATGTCCGTTCGGGGTGCTTGATCAATTCGCGGTTCAGATCAATGCGTTCGTACGAAAAGTCGCCGGTAATAAAAGCACCGGCACTTACCTGTCCGATATCAACCAATTCTAAACTCGCGGAGTCTATTTTTCGAATGTCGGAAACTGTCGTTTCAAATGATTTTTTGATACGTTTCATCACTACAAATATAGCAACAGTTTAGCACTTTTCCCGAGATTCTGTGGAAATATTTATCGAACAATTACTTTGCCTATTCGGTTGCCTATTTTTACAATCAGGACGCCACCGGTTTCCGGCGAAATTCGGTTTACTCCGTCAATCGTTTGCGCTGTCAGGATTTTTTGTCCGGTTGCGTTGTAGATTTCCACGATTCTTCCGTTATTGGCGTTGAAAATTATCTGACCGTTTCTCGCGACAACGTCTAAATGCCCTGAAGCCGACTCTTCAATGCCGGAAGCTATCAAGTTGATGGGTCCGACTTCGTCTGATGCTGTGAAAGTATAGGCACCTTGCACGGCACTTACCGTATAAAAGTACGTTTTGTCGGGAGTAAGCCCGGTAATAGCATGCGATGTGTTGCTGACACTAAATGGGGAACCCGGGATGGGAATCTTTTCGCCTTCATCGCCTTGAGTGATAGAGATATTATCCAAGAAAAATCGTCCTTTGGACGCTTTATTCCCTTCGAACTTTACAGCAGTTGACGCGCTGCCTCCGGCAAACGGGATGCTGTACGATTTGAATACATAGAAAGAATTGCTATTCAGATCGATAACCGTGTGTTTCAGCAAATTATTCAGATAAATCTTTAAATTTACATCATCTCCACTCCACGCCATGGCGTCAAAATTCAAGGTAAAGCTACCTCCATCAGCCGACAAATTCAATGCCGGCGTACTTAAATATCCCAACGAGCTAGAACTTCCCAACTTAACGCTTCCGCCGGCTTCATAGACTTTTGCACCACTCCATCCACCAATTTGGGTAAAATTGGTAAGATTGGTCGCAACATCCGTACTTGACACGCCCGAATTGGGAGATCCTTTGGTAAAATTAGCAAAATCTTCAGACAAAATCGTTTGTACTCCACCACCTTCCGTTTTGGTGTAAACGTTGAGTTGATAACTGTCGGCTTCTTCCACCACGCTCCATGTCGCGGTAAACCCGTTATTGGTTTTTGAAATATCACCGGTAGAAGGAACAGCGGGCGCACTAAGTGCTTTTACTATGGAAAACGTAATCGTACCGCTTGACTCCGTAATATCGCGCGCGCTTTTATTCAAGGGGGTGCCGGAACGTTGGATAAATTCGTAAGAAGTTACGTTTGCTACTCCGGGAAATGGATCGCCACTTAAAGTCGCATCATTCGCGATTCCGTCTGCTACCATCAACTGAACGCCCATTTGGTTGGGGTCGTTGTTTGGCTCGTTGTAGTCAAAATCATCCTGATTGTAGTTAATTCGGTAAATCAACATGCCATGACCCGGCAAAAAAGCGTCCCATCCCGTATTCTGCCTATTTTCCAGCAAAAAATATTCGGTCGGATTCGGATTGGAACCGATTAAATTGTGGTAATCGGTGGGTGAAATAAGATAGGCTTGGTTGCCGGTAAGGATATGTTCCAACGTAAGTTCTGTGGCGGTATTCGTTAAAAGAGTCGGAGTAAGAAATCCAAGTTGGAACCGCTCAAAAGCATTGTAGGCAGGCGGGGTTCTTCCTTCATTTAGATAAGCACCCGCGTCCATAACATTCCAGTCAGACAGGGTAAAGTGCTCCGAACCATCAGTCGGATACATGTCTGCCAATCCGAGTACGTGTCCAAATTCGTGGGTAAACGTACCGATACCTGCCATCGTTGTGCCGGAATTTCCTTTTAATTCGGAAGTACAGGCGTAATCTTCCACCCGTTTCCCATCGAAAGTAACAGAAGCTACTGAACCGGAATAGTTTCCACCACCAAACATGGCTGTGGGATAAACTCCCCACCGATGCGGCCAGATCGTATCGTCGTTACCCCATTCGGCTTCATTGTAACCGGCATAAAAAACGAACACGTTATCCACGACCCCATTATTATCGGTATCGTACAGGGAGAAATCAACTCCACTGTCATTTGCCGCTTTGCAGGCATCCACAATCATTTGAACCGGATCCACATCGAAGTCGTCTTCGTCGTTTTCTCCGTAATATTTCATCGTTTGGGGCAGGTTAAAAGGTCCGACCACATCAAATTGTGGCGAAAACGTATTCATGGAATTGTCTCGGAAGTAATCGCGTGCCGAACCGGTTCCGCCATTCGCGCTATATCCTTGTTCGTTTAGCAGGTTGGTAAAGGCGACTTGCGAATTGGGTGTCGCGAAGCTTACATCTGAGAAATTAACTAAAATGGCTAATGAGCGAGGCGATCCCGCGATTGGAAATTTCGCCTTTGGCGCGATTTTAGCTCTATTAGCCATTTTTTTCGCTCTCATCCGGTTACTTATTACCTGTATGTCTTGTTCGGCATTCAATCCGGCAACAAAATCTTTTTCTGCAATATTTCTGCGTGAAGCATCTTTGGCTTTTACGCCGGTATCCACTATCTTTCCATCCGCCTTCAATTTGGCATAGTTGAATATGCCGTTTTCATTCTTAGTAAGTAATACACCGTCTTGTGTAACATGGTATTTGTGATACTCATCTCCTTTTAGGATAATGGACAACGTAGTTCCACCCGGCTGGGTTACTTTTTTCGGAAACGGATATGCCGGAACACCCTTTGCCGAATAAAAACTACAAAATACAAATGCCGCAAGGACTAATTTGGAAAGATATTTCATCTGTTTATTTTTTATTTTTTACATTAAGGACACATGGAACATGCCACTAACCATATCCTTGTATGTCAAAGTTATTTCACAGGGTTGTTTCATGATAATTAACATTTATAAAACAAGGCGTTGCTTTTTGCAACGCCTTGTTAGTTTGTATCGGATGGTTGCAAAATTCAATTACAAAATTACCTTACCGGTGCGGTTGCCTACTTTTACTATCAACAAGCCTTTGGCATTGATGTTAATCGTATTCAGTCCATCAACGGTACGATTTGTGTAAATTTTCTGTCCCATGGCGTTGTACACTTCTACGATATTACTATCAGTAGATTCAAATACTATTCTTCCATTGCTACCAAACACGGTAAGCGGTGTATCTTTTACATTGTCAACTCCTGTCGGTCTGTTTACTGTCGCGATAAGATTGGTTATTTCCCACGTACCGGCTGCGGCTGATGTACTGGTGTATTTAAATGCAACCCTTACGTTTGAGTTCCCGATGGCACTTGCCGGAGCATTTATCGTTCCGCTGTTGACGAAAGTCCATCCTTTGGACGCGGGATAGGTAGGGATGGTCAATTGTGTCCAAGTAGCGGTTGACGGTGCTCCGGAAGTGTAATTGGTAGAAATCCAGAACGTACAATTTGTCGGAAAATCAGCCGGCTCGATGTAGTTGATTGCGTGGTCAAACGTTACTGAAGCAGAGGTAACTGTACCGCTCAAATCAAAGGCGGGAGAGATAAGCCAGTCTTCGTTGACAAATGCTCCTCCGGAATATCCACTCATTTTCGCTCCGTAGCTTGGATCGGACACCCACACCTGATCGCCGGTTACGCTGTATTGCGTCCAAGGGTCTAAGCCGTTTTTGAATGTAAATGTTTGCGAATCTACGCCGGGGCTGGTGCCTGTACCGGTTAGGGCAACTGTTGCAGTTGCCGAGCCACTGACGATTTCGAGTGACGCACTCTTCTCTCCCAATGATGTGGGTGAGAACGTAACGCTTAGCGTACCACCACTCACGGTTAATGCTCCGGTTACGTTAAACATAGAGGCATCGGTTCCGGTTACAGAATAGGTGGGAGCGACAGTTAAGTTTGAGCCTGTTATCTCAAGCGTACTTGCGTCGCTTGTAGTATTAACAGTTGCGTTTAGATTTAACGAAGAAGGAGTTGCACTAATGTTAGAAGATGAATTTTCTGCCAAAGAAAAATTATCGTAACTTGCAGTACCTCCGTTGTAAGCTCTTACCGCTACTTGTATGGAGACAATGCCTGATCCTGCCGGAACGGTAAATGTAACTTCATGTTTTGTCCAATTGGCGGCAGATGGAAGATAACCGTTATTTGTTCTCAAAGGATCTTCGTCCGCAGAGGAGGTAATGTAAACAGTGTTACCCTCCGCATTTTTCAAAAAACTCCAAAGGCGGGCATCGGTATCATCACCCGAAGCTTTGTACCAGAATGACAGCAAATAAGTTTTTCCTTCCGAAATTGACACTTCCTGATAAAATCCGGTGGTGGCGGTAGTAGCAACATATTGAACGTAGTTGTTGCCATCTTGAGCACCACTTGTAACAAGCGAAGGTTCTGTATATGATGAGGTAGGACCCTTAGTCCATCCGGTAAACCCATCCTCAAAAGAAGGATTGGTTATCAAATTGGTTTGTGCACTTATCCCGAACACAACCAATAAAAATGAAAATAAAAACGTAATTTTTCTCATAATTTTCTGTTTTATACTTGTTAATAATTGAACACCGTAAAGGTATTAAAAGTTTTTCAAATTTTCGTATTTCTAATGTATTAAAAATCAATGAATATGCAAAAGTCTGCCAAAACCTCATCGGTTTTGGCAGAAATCAACAATTTAGTGCCGATTAAAGTTTAGTTTACAATCACTTTAGATACGCGGTTCCCCACTTTTACGATCAAGATACCCTTTGAGCCGATTTCTACGGTATTCAGTCCTTCCGTAGCTAATCGACTGACGGTTCTTTGTCCGGCTACGTTGAATACGTCAATCGTTTCTCCGGCGATGGCGTTCAGCCGGATTTTACCGTCAGAAACGAAGATATTATCAATATTTAAATTTTTGTCAAAAATACCTGTCGATGGATCTAACACATAATCACTTGTGTTTTTAACACCGGGAGCCGTAAAGTATGCTATTAAATCTCCTAAGACTTTTACTCCTTTACCTAAATGACTTGGATTGTCTTGAAGGTTAAGCCCATCTCGAATAGAACTGGATGGCAATTGAATTGGAATCATATTTACCGGATCGGTTTCTGAAGCAGAAGCTGCCAACGCGATAGCTGAATTGCTCGTAAAAGGGGCTGTTGTCTGAACAGAAGTTAAACTACCACTACCTCCGCTCGTTGGTACACCAACGATATATCCGGTTACCCAATAAGGTCCTGTTTCGGAGTTGTTCAGAGCAAATACGTCAGCAACGGTGTAAGGATTACCGGAAGTTCCATCTCCGGAAACTGAAATTGGTTCGGTTGTTTCGCCGTTCAAGGTAAACAGCACATTGGTTGCGCCTGCGCTACTTAAGGTCAAAGTGGCCGTGTGTGTAGCAGCTGCTACCGAAGGCGTATAAGTAACTGTTACAAGGGTGCTCGGAGCTGTTCCGCCGGATTGCGCAATAGAACTTGTAGAAACACTAAATTGAGTAGCGTCAGTACCTGAAACGGCTAAAGATATATCTTCGGTAAGGTTGGTACCACTAACGTTAATGGTTTCGGTATCGGGCGTGCTACCTATTTCGGCTGTCATTGCCGGTATAGAGGATTCGGTAACGGTAATGGTGGGGGTGGTGGAAGATGAAGCGTCCAAAGTTAAGTTTTGTATTCGAACACCCCTTCCTGAAGTTCCCGGATTAGTAAATCGAAATTGGGTTGCAGTTGTGAAAATACCGTTAATTGTTATTGGACCACCTGCAATATAAGTTGACGAACTCGGAGTGGAGGAAGTATAGCTGGTCGTTTCCCACGTAGAACCACCACTTGTGGAGTATTCTATTTGTAACGGATTAGTTGTTCCACTACCGTAAGTAGCAACACTAACATTAATTGTTAGCGTTGTATAGCTTGACAAATCATAACTTGAGGTTGTGATAATATCACTCGGTGAACCTGCTTCAATCAAATAATAAGTTGTTTTATCAATAGCCTGTGCTGTCACATTATTAGTTTCAGTCCAACCTGTAGGTAGAGTACCACCTCCAGCAACCGCAAAGATGTTTGTTTGTCCAAAAACTCCAAAAGCACTAAACATTAAAATCATTAATGCCGTCATTTTTAAAAAAGTAAATTTCTTCATAATCAACCATTTTAATTGTTTGTAAATAAATATCGCCTATTTTCTTACAAAGATATGGATATTGTCCGTAATTTTAAACTTAAATAGTTTAAAAGAATATTACATTTGCAGTCGGGTCTTCCTGTTTGAAATAAATCTGTATCGTTTTTTCTTTCTTTTTTTGAAAGTAATCCCGCGGGCATCAATCTTCGATAGGGGGTATACGCGATGTCAATTTAGAAAATTTGAGACTAAAAAAGCTTTAAAAGGGACATTTTTGATTTTTTTTACAAAAATGTGGTCAAGAATAGCGAAAAGTAAAAAAAATGATTTATATTTGCCTGATTTTTAACTCCTATCGGACAGGTAGTTGTTTTTTGAAATCAAAAAAACGCATCTTAAAATCGGCTGGCACGCTTGGTTCGATTTGATGTGGACAACTTTGTGATTGCAATGATGTGTATTTTAAATTATTAATTTAACCCCAAAGATATATTTTATGAAAAAGTATTTATTTTTAAGCTTGTGTTTGTTTTTAATACTTGGAATCTCCGCCCAACAAGATAAGGACAAGGAATGGTCCAGGTGGTCAATAGCCGTGGAAGGTGGCGTAAATCGATTTGATGGTGACGTAGTACACGAAAAAGGTTATACGTCAGATGTAGTTCCGGGTGCTAAAACAAAATTGACGCTGGGGGGCATGTTGGAGTACAATCTAACTCCAATCTGGAGTCTTGGCGTAGATTACTATCATCTGCCTTTGTCAGGCGCGGGCAGGTATTACAGTTTTGAAACCCTTATGCACAACGCGAGTTTCTTCACTTCATTCAATTTAACAAAAGCCTTTTTTGAAAATTCGGAGACCAAGTGGGGGCTACACGCCAACTTGGGATTAGGCTACTCGTGGCATACCATTAATTATCAAACCAATACGGATAACGCGTGGAGAGACGCGGAAAAACTTGGAAATCTCGATAGTTACATGCGCGAACACGGAGATCCTCAAGTTTCCGGTGCTGCCGGAGTGCGTTATGACGATTGGGATGTGAATGATGTTAAAGGTCATGCAATGGTAGTACCGATGTCTTTATTACTTGAATATAATGTCTCCAAAAGTTTAGCATTGGGTTTAAGAACTCAGTTTCGTGGATATAATAAAGATAATATCGATGGACGGATTAGACCTAACGCGAACGACGCCCTCGAAATGGCGACTTTGGGGTTGCGATTCAAATTGGGAGCTAATCGAAAGGATCATTTACGTAACGTGAGTGTCGCAGATTACAGAGGAGATGTTACACGCGATGAATTGCAACACTTACAAAATCAAATCAACGGCTTGGTTATTCCGGTTGATCCTACCAATCGATTGGATGACTTGGACGGAAGGTTGAAGAAATTGGAAAATTACTTGGATATTGACGGACCGGATGACGATAACGACGGAGTAGCAAACAGCCGCGATCAAGAACCGGATACGCCGGCGGGTAATCAGGTTGATTTCTGGGGTAGAACGATACCAAAAGGAGGTGCTGCGTTAGACCCATCCGCGTTTATTTTCTTCGACTTTGACAAAACGAATTTGGATACCGAAGCGATGACCGCAATCCACATCGTCGCCGAAAAACTCAAGGCAGATCCAAGCTTACTGGTTGAAGTTCGTGGATTTACGGATAACATGGGATCTGACGGATACAATGCCGGTCTAAGCCAGCGTCGTGCCGATAAGGTAAAAAATGAACTTATCAATTCATACGGAATTGAAGCGGATCGAATAGTGGCAAATGGCAAGGGGAAATACAATCCTTCGGACGTAATCGCGAAATACCGTCCTTACCGTACGGCTGTATTCTTCTATAGCAAATAAAAATATAGAATAACCCTCCATAAAAAACTCTGTTGAAATCTTTTTTCAACGGAGTTTTTTGTTTCCGAGAAATTTATTTCAATAAAAAGGTTTAGATGGACAAAAGTAATACTAAAAACTTCTGAAAGTATTATTACTGTCTTTGGGACATTTGAAAAGATATGAATAAAAATCTATTTTTACTGTGGAATTAAAAATGAGATTCTTTTTTTCACTACTACGATTAGATGATAGAAAATTCGTATGCACAAAAAAACGTGTGTATTGAGTTTCATTACACACGTTTTTATTCGGTCAAGAAAGTCTCCCTCCGGAAGGGGTGTCTGACGATCGATTATTTAATATTTGGATTTAGCTTGCTCCAATCTCCGTAAGCCGGAAGAATACCGAAGCCGATCACTTCATCCACCAATTTACGCAGGTGGGAATAGCTTGTACGCAGGTCGGTCAATTCTTCTTCGGTCCCTTTGATTTCGCCGTATGAAACGCCGTTTTTGTCCAATGTCGTTTCAAGCGCCATCATGATGTGGTCAAACTCGCCATTTCTCACGTAGCATCCGGAAGGCCAGCGGAATGCTTCGCCACCCATCGCGGCGCGAATCATCTCGATAGAAACGTACGCGGGACTTTGGAAAGAAGAACGTCCGCGAAGTTTGATAATATTGGCACCACCTTTGGTTACACGTGTTTTTAACTCAGCCCATTCTTCTTTAGTCAGTTTGTCAGTACCAATAAGGTCTGTTAAGGGAGTTCCATCCACTTTGGCAGTTGAAGCAAAGACAGCCATTGTTTCGCCGTGTCCGCCATAGGTACGGGTATTGGTAACCTGACTTTGTTTTAATCCGAAATGTTTCGCCAATTCGCTTTGCAGGCGGGTGCTGTCCAGACCGGCCAAAGTTGTCACCTGATTTGCTTTCAGTCCGCTGTGCATCAACGTTACCAGCCCGGTAATATCCGCGGGATTGAAGATGATAACAACGTGTTTTACATCCGGACAATACGCTTTGATGTCTTTACCAAGTTGTTCTGCGATTTCGCAGTTACCTTTCAGCAAGTCTTCGCGTGTCATGCCGTCTTTACGTGGCGCCCCACCTGAAGAAACGATGTATTTGGCATTGGTAAACGCTTCTTTGATGTCAGATGTGAATGTCAGGTTCAATCCTTCAAAACCACAGTGGCGGATTTCTTCGGATACACCTTCGAGTCCGGTCGGAAATGGATCGTAAAGACAAATGTTTGGTGTCAATTTCATCATTGCAGCCGTTTGCGCCATGTTGGAGCCAATCATGCCGGCAGCGCCTACGATGACCAATTTGTCGTTTGTTAAAAAGCTCATAATCTTTATTTTAAAGTTGTTAGTAAGTACTAAATTTTGAGAATACAAATTTACTGATTATATTTGACATTGTAAAAATAATACGTCATTATTTAATGAAATTTTTCTTTAATTAAGGCAAAAACAAATTTAGCTTCCTTGGCGTTACTTTTTGTTGTCTAACCATCTAAAATGTCTGTTAAAATGAAATTTATCGGTGCGCACGTAAGCGCCGCGGGAGGGGTTGAAAATGCTCCACTGAACGCGCGCAACATTGGTGCAAACGCGTTTGCCCTATTTACCAAAAATCAAAAACAATGGCTTGCCCCACCCCTGACGGAAAAAAACATTGAGCTGTTTAAGCAGCGTTGCGAAGAATTCGACTTTCTCGCCGAAAATATCCTTCCTCACGACAGTTACTTGATTAATCTGGGCAGTCCGGAACCGGATGGATTGGAGAAGTCGCGCGCTTCTTTTATTGGCGAGATGCAACGCTGTGAGCAATTAGGGTTGAAAAAGCTCAATTTCCATCCGGGCGCTCATCTGAACAAAATCAGTATTGATGACTGTATAAGCCTTATAGCCACTTCGATTAATTTAGCTTTGGAGAAAACATCAAGCGTTATCGCTGTAATAGAAAACACAGCCGGACAGGGGTCTGCCATCGGGTATCGATTTGAAGAAATCGCTCAAATCATTGAAATGGTCGAAGATAAATCTCGAGTCGGAGTATGCGTTGATACGGCTCATACACTGGCTTCCGGGTATGAAATCCGAACGAAGGAAGGTTTTGATGAAACGTTTAAAAAATTTGACGAAATCATTGGAATCAATTACCTGAAAGGCATGCACATCAACGATAGTAAAAAAGAGCTGGCAACTCGGGTGGACAGGCACGACAGCATCGGCAAGGGTGTAATGGGGATGGACACTTTCTCCTATATCATGCGTGATAGTCGGTTTGAAAACATACCGTTGATTCTTGAAACTCCGGATGACGCGATATGGGCGGACGAAATCGCTCTACTGCGATCGCTCGAAGGGTAGAAAATCGTCCTGTAATTGCTCCGTCAAAGTTAATCGGAGAGCAAATCTACTATTCTTAGCTCAACGAATTCCATCCTTGCGCTTTTAGGGGGATTTCTTCGCCTTCTCTGCTGACAAGATGCAGTCCGAGTTCCGGTTTGGTAATATGTCCCACGATTCCGACGTTATCCATGGCAACTACTTTCTCGTAATCGTCAATGGAAACCGTAAAAAGCAGTTCGTAATCTTCACCACCGTTGAGCGCGGCAGTTACGATGTTGAAATTCAACTCTTCAGCCATTGCTACGGCTTGAAAATTGATGGGGATTTTATCTTCAAATACCCGGCAACCTACCTTGCTTTGAGAGCAGATGTGCATTAGTTCAGATGAGAGTCCGTCCGATATATCCATCATGGAAGTAGGTAAGATACCCTTGCCGGCAAGCGCATCAATTAGGTCTTTTCGCGCTTCCGGTTTTAGCTGACGTTGCAAAATGTATTCTTTGCCTGCGAAATCCGGCTGTACGTTTTCCGTTTGTCCCGTAAAAACGGTTTTTTCGCGTTCCAACAGTTGTAAACCCATATAGGCGGAACCTAAATCGCCCGATACGCAAATCAAATCATTTACTTTCGCTCCGTCTCGATAAACGATTTTGCCTTCCTCTCCTTCGCCAATACAGGTAATACTGATTGCCAGTCCGGTAAGCGACGCGGATGTGTCGCCGCCTATCAGATCTACTCCGTAATTTTCACAAGCAAGCAAGATTCCGCCGTAAATTTCTTCGAGATGCTCTACCGTATATCGTTGGGATATGCCTAACGAAACGGTTATCTGTTTAGGTTGCCCATTCATGGCGTAGATGTCTGAAAAATTGACGACAGCCGCTTTGTAGCCGAGATGTTTGAGTGGCATGTAGGTCAAATCGAAATGGATACCTTCCAACAGTAAATCGGTAGTTATGAGCGTTTTTTTTCTCTTGTAATCAAGTACAGCCGCGTCATCGCCGATGCCCTTGAGCGATGATGAATTTTGAAGCTTTACTTTTTCTGTTAGATGTTTGATTAGGCCGAATTCGCCGTATTTTGAGATTTCCGTCATGATTTTAAACTGCTAATCGAAAGGATTTTACCATTTTTTTAACGTCTTATCCTCGATGTTATGAGTAAGTATTTTTTTTGAAAATGAAAACTATAAATTGTAAGTAGTGTAGAAGAATCTCATTCTTAACTCATCTATTCTATGTTCTGATTTTAAGATATTAAAATAATTCGTTTAAATTACTTGGGTTAAGTAAGATAAAAAAATGTTCTTTTATTCTACTTATTTATCGGAATTTTTGCAATCCGTCTGCTGTGTCTTCCGCCTTCAAAATCGGTAGTCAGAAAGATACTTACCATTTTTAGAGCCGTCTCTTCGGTAAGGAAGCGCGCCGGAAGGGAAAGGACATTTGCATCGTTGTGTAGGCGGGCAAGATATGTGATTTCTTCGTTCCAGCAGAGTGCTGCGCGGATACCCTGATGCTTGTTCATTGCCATGCTTATACCGTTACCGGTACCGCAAATTGAAATTCCGTAGTCAAAATCACCCTGTTCGATTGCTACCGCCATCGGATGCGCTACATCCGGATAGTCGCAACTTTCGGGAGATTGACATCCAAAATCGCGCAATTTCAAAGGGGATAATTTTTGCAAAAAATCGATTAGTGCATTTTTTAGCTCAAACCCGGCATGGTCGTTGGTTATCGCGATTCTTAGCTCCTTTATTGGTTTCATGTTGAGTTGAAAGGTTAGTTGATTTTTTTATCACTCATTATTTCGTGTGCCCTGTTGTGTTAGGAAAACATTTCCACATCTTCTTTGGTAATTTTACTTCCGCTTAAAATAATCAAACGCTCCACCACATTTCGAAGTTCACGAATATTCCCGGGCCACGAACGCTCTTGAAGTGCCTTTACGGCTTTTGAGTCAAATGATTTCAACTGAATACCTTGCTCGTTGCAAATCAACTCGTTGAAATGTTCTATCAGCAGAGGAATGTCTTCTTTGCGCTTATCCAGTTTTGGGACATGGATTGGAATTACGTTCAGCCGATGAAAAAGGTCTTCGCGAAAATTACCCTTTTCGATTTCGTCTTTCAAATTTTTATTGGTTGCCGCGAAGACACGCACATTTACTTTGATGATTTTGTCGCTTCCTACGCGCGTAATTTCATTTTCCTGTAGGGCTCGAAGTACTTTTGTTTGTGCCGAAAGGCTCATGTCGCCAATTTCATCGAGAAAAATCGTTCCGTTGTCCGCTTGTTCAAATTTTCCGATTCGTTGTTTGTGGGCAGATGTAAAAGACCCTTTTTCGTGTCCGAAAAGCTCGCTTTCGATTAATTCGGATGGGATTGCCGCGCAATTGACTTCTACAAAAGGAGTTTGAGACCGGTTGCTTTTTTCGAAAAGGAGACGAGCTACGACTTCTTTACCCGTTCCGTTATCTCCGGTAATCATTACCCGAGCATCGGTGGGAGCTACTTTTTCAATCATTTCACGAACTCGCTCGATACCTTCGGATTCGCCAATCATCAGTTGTTTCGTTGCAATTCTTTTTTTTAAGATTTTGGTTTCTGTTACTAAGTTGCCTTTATCAAGCGCATTTCGAACAGTAACAAGCATGCGGTTCAAGTCAATCGGTTTTTCGATAAAATCGAAGGCACCTTTTTTGATACATTCTACGGCCGTGTCAATGTTTCCGTGTCCTGAAATCATTACAATAGGAGTTTCCACATCATTCTCTTGAAGTTTTTCGAGTAGCTCTATTGCGTATAATTCGGGCATATTTATATCCGTAAAGATTAGATCAAATTCTTAGTTGAGTTCGGTGTACAATCCCAGTCGTCCATTTTCGTCTATGTCTTTCTTGTTTTTTTCAAACTCCTGAATATATTTCATCGTATTCAGGATGCTTCGTTCGTCGTCAATAACCAATATTTTTGCCATAGGTGTTTAGTCGTTTTTTTGTTTGAAAAGTTCCACATAGTCGGTAAACATGTATATCCTATTTCGTTGTGTTCCTGTAATTTCTTTTATGATATTCAATTCTTCCAACAAATTAAGCAGGCGGTACGCGGGTTTTAACGATTTGCCTATAATAGCACTTACTGT
>JBKEBE010000078.1:0-5500 GCA_047973025.1 Paludibacteraceae bacterium | reverse complement strand
TCGGTCTTTTTTTTGGGTCATTTAACCCGATTCACTTGGGGCATACCCGATTAGCCGACTATATCTTTGAATATTCCGGTATGGACGAAATTTGGTACGTGGTAAGTCCACGCAATCCGCTCAAAGAGCAGTCCGAACTTATAGACGAATCGCTAAGACTTCACATGATTGAGTTGGCTACATCAAGCAAGGAGTATCTGAAAGTATCAGCTATTGAATTTGATATGCCGAGACCGTCCTATACGGTAGATACGCTTGAGACGCTAGCTGAGAAATATCCCCACTACGACTTCACACTACTGATAGGAAGCGACAACATGCAGATTTTTGACCAATGGAAAGATTATCGGAAGATTCTTAACGAATTTTCTATTCTGGTGTATCCACGAAAAGGGTACGATTACGAGGAATACGAAGAAAGATACCCCGAAATGCAAATTCTGGAGGAAGCCCCGTTTTTTGAAATCTCATCGACCGAAATCCGCGAATTAATAAGCAACAAGCAAGATGCCGACAAATGGCTACATCCGGATGTATATCAATTTATTAAAGATAATAATTTGTATGCTGAACACAACAGGTATAAAAACTAGTTTTGTTTCTTGAATAATGTTGTTATAACCGATTTTCAAAGGAAAAAATTTCACTGTAAATTAGACCTAAAGTGTGAATAAAATATAAATAAAGTTATAAAGCTATAAAGCTATAAAGTTATAAAGTTATAAAGTTATAAAGTTATAAAGTTATAAAGTTGTAAATTAGATTGTTTATTTATATTTACGGTAATATTAACCCATAAAATATTATCGTAGGAAAAATTATTTAGTACTCGTTGCAATTGCAACATTCGTGATTTTCTCTACATCGTGTGATAGTAGGGATGAAATAACTGAAGAACAAAATTTAGAAAAGCAAAAGAACGAAGAATCTTTTGTCCCTAAGGACAACAAAGTAGGTCAAATGCACAATGAAGGGCTTGCAAATATTTTTGCAAATCTTAGGATTACCCCTAATACGGATAAAGGTAAATTGAAAGCGTCTCCGGCGGATCTGCTACAACAAGCCATAGAGATTACGAATGAAAATATTCGTGTTCAAGCAGGTGAAATTGCCTATTTACAAGCGCAAGAAGTTATTACGAAAGATGTGTATTTGCAAATAACGCCCGAGATTATCCAAGCTCGGATGACAGATACGGAAACGTTAGTTTTAGAAGAAACGATAAATGCTGTATCTATACAAAATGGAGCAAAACCTGTAAGTCAAATAAAAATCAGAGATTCTTGCAAATAACTCACTCTCGAATGAGGAAAAACAGCGGCTGTTCGATATGATTGATGTCATAGAGTCATCTTATAGTTATTGGAGTGAAAATTATCCCAGCCCGTAGGGATAGGAGCCGCTATCCCAGCGGTGCAGCTAAGTTTGAGTAATCGAGGGATATTAGCTGCAGACTGTATTTGGTTTTGGCAAGGAGGATCAATTTCCGGACTAAATCCTATTATTACCGTAGGTATGTCGGCTGTAGGTTCATTTGGTGCATGGTACTCTACTCGATAGGTACACGTCTTTAAGCCAAAAACGAACAGGTAAAGGCGGTCTTAAAATACACAATACACACATCACTGAAATAAACAGAGTACCATGGAAAATCAAAAACGTAGAAACATTAGAATCGGAATTATTGTTGGCGTAGCTTCGTTGGTGTTGATGTTTATAATAGCACTTTTAGGGTTTGGATACAATAATCTTTTTTACGATGAAGAGAATCGATTTGTATTGCAATTTTTTGTGCCCATCTGGGCATTGATTTTCGGCTGGGTAGGCTACGGTCTTTCCAAAAGCTATTATATCCAAAAATCGGCCGTATTTGACGGCGAAAAGGACCACAAAGAAAAAGAGGAGGTATGGATTAATTACAGAAGATTAATTTTTGCCAATGCGCTAAATGTTATAGCAAAGATATTATTAGGATTGTTTCCGATATACCTGTTAGCCTATTTAGACAATTCTACATTTCTTCCTTCAAATATACCTACTATGATCACGCTGTTGGTAGTGGGGCTTGTTTGCTTGATTTTAGACCGGTATTTGAAATTGAAATACAAAAAAAATAAGACTAATCCGCATATTAGTGAATGAATGACGCTTTCTTGAATTGTTTGCGTCTATCGCTTACGCACAAAAAAAGGCTACCGAATCTTGTTTCATTCGGTAGCCTTTTTTTGAGTTGTTTAATTCCGGTTACGTGACGGCTTATTTTTTCCACCCGTAAACGGCCAAATCTCCCAATTCTTCTTCGATGCGGAGTAACTGGTTGTATTTAGCCATGCGGTCAGAGCGACTCGCAGAACCGGTTTTGATTTGTCCGGAGTTTGTAGCCACGGCAATGTCGGCGATGGTAGCGTCTTCCGTTTCGCCGGAGCGGTGAGAAGTTACCGACGTAAATCCGGCGCGGTGAGCCATTTCGATGGCATCCAGCGTTTCGGTCAACGAGCCGATTTGATTTACTTTGATAAGGATTGAGTTGGCACAGCCGGTGTCGATTCCCTTTTTCAAGAAATCAACGTTGGTTACGAACAAGTCGTCTCCAACCAACTGGCATTTGCTACCGATTTTGTCGGTAAGAATTTTCCATCCGTCCCAGTCGTTTTCGTCCATACCATCTTCGATTGAATCAATCGGGTATTTGGTGATTAATTCTTCCAAATAAGCCGCTTGTTCGGCGGAGTTACGTTTTTTACCGTCGGAGCCTTCAAATTTGGTGTAGTCATATACGCCGTCTTTGAAGAATTCGGAGGAAGCGCAGTCAAGACCGATGGTAACGTCTTTTTTGGGTTCGTAACCGGCATTGCGGATTGCAGTCAGAATGCTTTCGAGCGCTTCTTCAGTACCACCTGCTAAATTGGGTGCGAAACCACCTTCATCGCCAACGGCTGTGCTAAGCCCTTTGTCATGCAGTACTTTTTTCAATGCGTGAAAAACTTCGGCACCCATGCGGAGTCCTTCGCGAAAAGAAGTAGCACCAACAGGACGTACCATAAATTCTTGGAACGCGATGGGAGCGTCGGAATGAGAGCCACCGTTAATGATGTTCATCATAGGAACGGGAAGTGTATAGGTATTGGTACCACCAATGTAACGATACAGCGGTAGATCCAAGTAGTTAGCCGCCGCTTTAGCTACAGCCAGCGAGACACCGAGAATGGCATTTGCACCCAAGTTTGATTTGGTCTTTGTACCGTCTATTGCTAACATTTTTTTGTCAATGGCACGTTGTTCGAGCGCACACCAACCCGATAAAGCAGGTGCAATTACTGTATTTACGTTTTCAACCGCTTTTAAAACACCCTTACCGAGGTAACGTTTTTTGTCTCCATCACGCAGTTCAAGTGCTTCGTGTTCGCCGGTAGATGCTCCGGAAGGAACAGCGGCACGTCCGAATGCACCGGATTCTAAAGTTACATCCACTTCGATGGTGGGGTTTCCGCGCGAGTCCAAAATCTCACGAGCAACGATTTTTTCAATTCTACTCATAATGTTTCTTCGTTAAATATAATGTATAATTTGTTTGTAAATTTCTCTACTGAAAATCGACTGCAAAGGTACAAATTTAAGTTGAAAAGTTCAAGGCTGTAAGTATTTTCAAACAATTATTGTGATGTTTTACGTTCTGTTTTTTTGCAAGAGTGATACTTTTTTTGCGGCTTAAAATTTACAAACGAATGATTGTACTGAGTCTAATTTCAGGCTTAAAATTTCCGATTCCGGGTGTTTTAGGTTGGATTTTAGTTATTCGGCTTATTTACACTACTTTTATTTTCTTCAATTTCAATATTTTTCCATCCCACGCCGGTAAAAATACCTGATAGGGTTTCTCGGGTGTCAGTTGTTGGATTGGAAACGCTTCAGTTTCGTTCAGCAAATTTTCAGAAGTGAAATATTCTCCCTGTTTCAAATCCAGATACTGGAAAGCTTCTTCGGGAATATTTATTTTTAAGTCTATTGGTTTGTCGTAGAAATTGACGACACAGAGCAGTAAATCATTTTTATGTTTTCTGAAATAAGCATATTGTTCACGCGTATTGAAATGTGGATTCCCGTAATTGGCAAACACCAAGTCGTACATGATTCCTTCGCTGATTGCTTTTTCGGAAAGTACAATCTCGTTTAGCTTGCGATAGAAATCTCTAAGTGACCGTTGCTCATCCGTCAGCTTTTCGCCATCGAATTTACCGTTGTTTGTCCAATTTTGAATGGATGATACACCCCAGTAATCAAAGATCGTAGTTTTACCATCTACACCGCTGAATCCTTCCATATCCATGCCGAGTTCTCCTAGTTCTTGTCCCATGTAGATCATAAAAGGAGCCGTAGTGAGTGTAGAAGAGACAATGACAGCTGTTTTCGCGTACATCCCGTTGCCACAGAAAAAACCGGAAGCGATACGCTGTTCATCATGATTTTCCATAAAATGAAGCATATTGCCCGAGATGCCGTTCAGACTTTGCCAGGCAGCAGTAATGTCATGTGCGGGATAATTCCGACTGACGATATTTCGAAGCAAATCGTACAATCCGACTTTGTCATACAGATAGTCGAATTTTCCATTACAAATGTAGTTGCGGTATTCCCCCGGATTGTACACTTCCGCAATGAAAAGAATCTCGGGATTGATTTTCTTTATCTGCGGAATAACCCATCCCCAAAATTCAACCGGCACCATTTCAACCATGTCGCAGCGAAAACCATCGACACCTTTCTCCGTCCAGTAAGTTAATATATCCAGCATCTTGTACCAGGTGTTTGGGATCGGATCAAATTGCTTCTGATGTCCTTCCGTGTAATTTATGCCGTAATTTAATTTTGCGGTTTCGTACCAGTCAAATTCAGTAGGTTGCGCGGTAAACTGATCGTTTCCGGTTGCCTTTGCCGGAAATTCTTCGTAACCTTCTGTATTGAAATGGGGAGTGAACTTCTGACCGGGCAGGTAATAATAATTGTTGAATGGAGAAAAAGCCCAGTCCGAATTGTCTTTTTCGCCAATATCTTCCATGTTTTTCGGCTTTTTGTCCGAGTGATACTGACGAGCAGTATGGTTGGGGACAAAATCGATGATGGCTTTCAGACCGGCATCGTGGGTGCGTCGAATCATGGCTTCAAATTCCTGCATGCGGTCGGGTACATTTTCTGCCAGATCCGGATCTACGTCAAAATAGTCTTTGATGGCATAGGGCGAACCGGCATTTCCTTTTACAACCCCCGTATGGTCGCGTAAAATGCCATAAGAGGTGTAATCGGTCTTTGTAGCATGTTCAATTACTCCGGTGTACCAAACGTGTGTAGCTCCGAAGTCTTTGATGGCTTGCAACGCTTCAGGCGTGAAGCTGCTGAATTTTCCACATCCGTTTTCGGCAATTGTTCCATTGTATTTTCGGGTCGTGTTATAGTTCCCAAATAGACGCGGAATTACTTGATAGATGATGAATTTTGACATAGT
>JBKEBE010000040.1:0-5750 GCA_047973025.1 Paludibacteraceae bacterium | reverse complement strand
TTGGTTCCAATTTTCTTTTGGTATAGTTCCCCAAAAATCTTTGTCTCCAATTTGAATAATACATTCAACTGCTAAATCCTGTTTATTATTTTCAGAAACTTTTTGAAAATAATTGTGTATAATCCGAGCACTTCTTTTTTGCTTTGAGTTAAACTCCTGTAAGGGCGCATCAAATTCTTGATGATAAATTTGACTTACATCATCAAATATATTGTCGGTTCCCACGAGTGTAAGAATATTCTTTCTGTCATAATTTTCATTTTCGTATTTTCTTAAATTGTGTTTAGATACCTTTTTTAGTGCAGAAGAATTACTTATAGCGTTCTTCCCGTTCGAGATGTGAAATGAATACGAGATTGCCATAACGGGCGCCATCCTTTCTCAACAAAGTTGCCCCCGAATTTTGATGTGTAGTGTCAAAATACCTAGGGGGTTATATATCTTGTCAATACAGATATATAACTAAACTACCACATTTACATAAAAAAAGCAACACGGTTTAGTGTTGCAAAGGTAATATTAAAGGTATGGAATACTCATTTTTTATATGTACTATTCTTCATCGTATGTGCTTAAATCTTCAATCATATTTTCGTCTTTAAACAAAACTCTAGGTATGTATGGGCCCCCATCGATTGAAAGTGATCCACAAGAGCACGTTATAAAATCATGAGCGTAATTTGATTCAAGTATTTCACGGCAACACAAACACTTCCAACGGTTTTTAATAACTTTTTTCATTGTTCCTCTTTCCAAAATTGCCACCATTTTTTATCGGGGTTAGAATCATTTTCTGCTTTGGTGCTAGCGTCATCAATTTCCTTGGATTCTAACGCATACAATTTACTCTGTGTCATAGCATGAAGCTTCTGTTCATTTTCAAGCATATCAGACAGCCTGTTATTTTGGTTTTTTAGGTAGTTAACCTGTGACAACAGTTGTTCAATAAATTGTTCATTGGTTGATTTTTTTTCTGCCTGCTCATACAGCTTAAGCCCTTGAATATTTAACATTTTTTTGCCGTCAATAAGTTTGACATATTTAGTCAACTTGTTGTTCAACCTTTTGTAAACAGATTGTTTGCTAACGTTGGCTCTTTTAGCGAATTCGCTGACAGAAATATACTCATTGTTATCAGTCATATTTACCACCTAAAGCTTTCTGATATGCCCACTTTATCTAGATACGCTTTACGGGCTTCATCTTTCTCTTTCTCAGATAGAGCGGTTTTGTATTTTGTATAAAGCTCATGCTTGATGATATTGTCAATCTTTAGGTTAAGCCCTTTTTTAATAGGTTCTGATACATCATCACAATCGAGCAGATGATACTTGACCAGGTCAAGGAAAAGAGATTGAGAAATTTGAATTGATTTATTTTTATTCATTATTCCTCCTCTTGTTCATCATATATTAAGTCTGTAAGTGACATTTGACCAGGGGTTTGACCTTTTGATATGGAGCGTTCTTTATTAATTATGGATTTTCTAACTGTTTCTCCAGTTATAAGATTTTTTTGGTCTGCTTGTGCCATGTAGGTATCACTTTCAATATCAAATTGTGCTTGCAAACCTCTAGTTTCGACCATAGAACCAGTTGAAAAAAGAAAAGAATTTACCTCGTATTTTCCCCTTGATGTAGTGGGGCGGATAATGTCATGTTGCCTACAACGTATTATTAGCTTTTTAACAGCCTCGACACCAATTCCTAGCATTACTCCAATCTCTTCTTTATCACCTTTTAACAAATATAATACGTTTGTCTTGAACTCCATTCTTTGTGCAAAAATCAATGATATTGGAACAAGATTCAAAGGAATGTCGTTGTATGAATAAATTAAATTCAGATACTTTGATACTTTAAAAAACTCATCTGTAACATCAACTTTCTTTTTTTGTACTGTTCGCTTTGTTGAACTTGTGACCTCACCAGTGACGCTATCAAATTTATCTTCTCGTTCTTCGAGTATTGTAGTATGTCCTGCCATATTTAGTACCCTGCCTTTCAAACTTTAAAATGTAAAGTTTATTACCTTATAAATACTAACATATTATACTTAAAGTGTAAAGTCCATTACCCTCTTAGGGGTCTGTGGTTACCCTCTTAGGGGTCTGTGGTTACCCTAAGAAAAAACCGAATAAATGCTATAAACCAAGTAAATACAAGGGTGAGACGGTATTTTTGTATGGAATAGCCCTTCTTATCTTCTAGTTGCGATTTTTAAAGTATAAACAAGTGTCTTTCCCGTCATTATTCTTTAGTATCGTTTCTCCGTAATTTTCAGTTAATCTATCACGGAGTCTGGCACTTTCCATGTGTTCCATTTCTTCAACATCAGCACAGTACCTACCTGCCTGTCCAATCCTTTCTTATAGTTGCTGTTTTTAGGGTACAAACAAGGTGTGACACACCTTGTTCTTACGGCTAGATAATCAAAGAGTGTTGTTAATTAGATTTAATTTATAATATTTTTTAAAAATTCATCTTAAATGTTGAAAATTTTTAATTTTTTTTGTATCTTGTATAAAGGGAGTTTCCTTTGTATAATTAAAAACGGAGTGCGAAATAGTATAAAAAGTAGAAAAGAGGGATGATTGGTGAAAATAACTTTGCAAGGTTTTAAAAGTGTAAGAAAGGTTTTTGCTGTTATATTGATGTTTATAGTAACTGTGGGATGTTTTACTTCTTTTAGTTCCAAGGTTAGTGCCGCTAGTTATATTTTTGGTGAGAGTACTTTATCGGGAGAAGGTTTAATAGGGCTTTCAGCGTCAGGACCAGATATTACACCTGATGAGAGAAATTTAAGTGATTATTATTTGAATTATGATGAAAGTAAGTCCGCAACGGATAAATACGAAATTAATTATCAAACGACTTTAAATATGTCAGAAGTTTGGAGTAAGTTTAGAAGTTTAAAAGCTTTAGCAAGTATGGCAGGTCAAGATATTAAAAGAACAATAGTAAATTCCTGTTTTGAAGTAACTATTACGTTTGATTCAAGATTGACTGTAGATGCCTCCATGCTCACAGAATCATACATAAAAGCAGAGTTTGACGAAAAGAATCCAGAAATGGCAAGTTATTTAACAGTGGCATCTACTTCTTATGATCTGGAAACAGGTGTGTATAAAGTTGATTTTAATTTGGATGTTCCCGGAAGAGTATTGGATGGGTGGGATGTTGATGGAACAATGGATGGAAACCTTGGAACATTAAAGTTAGACGTTCCAACAGGAGCAGTAAGTTTGCCAGCAAGTGAATTTACAACACTAGTAGGTTCGAATTCTTTGGATTTAGTGGATGGTCGTTTGGAAGGGTATATGATTATAAATGGAAATCCAGATGAAGCACTTTATATTCAAAACATTGCTAGAATCAATGTTCCTTATTCAACCGAAGCACTTCATGTAAATTTAACGATGCAAAATTCTGATTCAAAGCCAGCAATGTTAAATGTAACAAAAGAAATAAAAGGCGATGAGGGATTTGATACAAATAAAGAGTTTTCATTTATTGTTACTAAAAACGAAAACTCTTATATTGGAAATTATATAGTCGGAGAAAACGTGTATTATACTTCAGATGGTTCATTTACGTTGAAAGCTGGAGAGACGGCTACTTTTGAATTTGAAGAAGGTGATCAATTTAATATATCAGAAGCTGATTATAGTTCTTCCGGATATACTACTACTTATACGGGAGATACTACAGGTCAAATGAAACTTCACCAAAGCCCTGTGATCGTAACGAATACGTATACGAGTCCAGACCCAATAGAAGTAAACTTGGATGAAAGTTCTTTATCAGCAGTTGTTAAAAATCTTTCAGGTGAGTTACCTAAGAATTTTACGGAAACTTTTTATGCTTTACTTACACCGGAAGGCGATGCTCCAATACCTACTTCAAATAACGCTTCTGCTACAATGACATCGACGGGAACTATTATATTTAGCGGGTTTGGAACTATTACTTTTACCAAAGCAGGAACGTATGTATACACAGTTCAAGAGACTTTAGGTAGTACGGATGGAATGACATATGATAATGATGGAGATCAATTGATTATTACAGTAACAGAATCTGATAACACATTGAATGCACAGATTACAAAAGGTGCTGTAATAGAAAATAATTATGAGGTAAATGAACTTCTGACGAATGATAATACTAATACAAATAAGTCTGATACAAATAAGTCTGATACAAATAAGTCTGATACAAATAAGTCTGATACAACAAAAGCTACATCAAATAAGGCAAGTAACGTAAAAACGGGAGATAGTAGCACTTGGATTTTTGGGGTAAGTGGACTTGTTGTTGCATTTGGTATGTGCTTGCTCATAATATTTTTAAAAAAATATATTTATAGACATTATAATAAATAAAAACACTACTTCCCCAGCACAGCTGGGGAAGTAGTGTTTTTATTAGATATTGTTTTTACATCTATACTAAGTTTTGAATTAAAAATCATAGCGTTTGCAGAATACTATATTTATCTTGATTTTTCTTTCTTCTTTGTTGTTATTTTGGAGAGATCATTTGTAATTTGATTCAACAGCTTAATTTTATCCTGTAATGCAACCGGAAGAGTTTTTGTGATTTTTCTGTAAGCGGAAGAGAATATTGCTTTGATTCGCTGCAGATCTAACGAATGCCCCTTATTTTTGTTTAAATCAAAAAAACCAATAATTGGATAAATGTAAGGTTCTTTTCCCATGGCGCCAAATTTAGAACGCTGTTTTTCAATGCTGAATATTGGTATTACCTCGTTCTCTGTTATCTCATCATGCCAGAAGATATTTGTATTTGGATGGCAGAATCCAATGTCTTTCCCGTCATTATTCTTTAGTATCGTTTCTCCGTAATTTTCAGTTAATCTATCACGGAGTCTGGCACTTTCCATGTGTTCCATTTCTTCAACATCAGCACAGTACTTAGAAAGAGTTGGCTCTAATGGTTTTTGTTTGTGGGATTGTATTTCTTTATCAAGCAATATGCCCATTTTCTCAATGGTGGATTCAGAAAGGTTCAAATCGTCTTCTAAACTCGTAATTTGCGATTTAAGAGATTTTTCTTGTTTATGCAAACTTTCTATCTCATGAACTAGGTTTTTTTGCTCTGTGATCAAATTAGAGGCTTTCTGCTCTAAAAAATCAACTTCTTTTTGATGAGTATAAAACTCCTTGCTCCAATCATAGTTTCGTCCCTGTTCTTTTTCTCTTAACCGCTCACCATGAAACAAAGTAAGATCATTATCCATGTCCTGTATTGCTTTTTCTCTTAATACTGTTTGGCAGCGACTAAGAGATTCCTTGGTGAATACCTTGGTTTTAATTGCCTGTTTTTTTAGTCCTGTTTTACAATTGTTTGAGACAGGGACTCCAACTAAATGTAGGTGAGGACTTGACTCATCTAGATGAACGGTTGCATTTGCTATTTTGAAATCAGGAAGTGTTTTTTTTAGTTGATCAACTTGATTTTGAAAGATGCTTTGCATTTGGTTCCAATTTTCTTTTGGTATAGTTCCCCAAAAATCTTTGTCTCCAATTTGAATAATACATTCAACTGCTAAATCCTGTTTATTATTTTCAGAAACTTTTTGAAAATAATTGTGTATAATCCGAGCACTTCTTTTTTGCTTTGAGTTAAACTCCTGTAAGGGCGCATCAAATTCTTGATGATAAATTTGACTTACATCATCAAATATATTGTCGGTTCCCACGAGTGTAAGAATATTCTTTCTGTCAT
>JBKEBE010000009.1:0-62195 GCA_047973025.1 Paludibacteraceae bacterium | reverse complement strand
TTGTCCAGCACCGGTCCGGAAGTAATTTTGAATCCTACGCTTAGCTCGTTGGCAATGATGTTCGAGAGCGTAGTTTTCCCCAACCCGGGAGGCCCGTGCAGAAGGACATGATCCAGACTTTCGGTACGCATACGCGCCGCTGTAACGAAAATTTTTAGGTTTTCAACGATTTTTCCCTGTCCTTTGAAATCCTGAAATGAAAGCGGTCGACGTGCGTTTTCAAATTCCTTCTCGGTATTCTGGTTGTTTCGTATGTCAAAATCTTCTTCCATATTTTTTTGTAGCACAAAGAAACGTATTCTTTGTGCTCACACGTCAAAAATTTGATTTTTTTAGCTAGCTGTTTTCTTCAGCCTATTTCTTTTACGACATTTCCAACATCCGTAAAATAGGTCTAACCGCTTTTTTCCGTAATTTTTCATCAATCAAAATCTCCGGTTTTTCATCGCGCAGACACAGGTAGAGTTTCTCCATCGTATTTTTACGCATGTACACGCACTCGTTGCAGTGGCAGGTTTGCCCTTCAATCTCGGGAGGAACGGGAATGAATATTTTATCCGGATTGAGTTTTTCCATCTGGTGGATAATGCCGCTTTCGGTTACTACTAAAAATTTTTGGGTTGCCGACTTACCTACATAATTGAGCAAACCTTGTGTAGAGCCGATAAAATCTGCCATTTTGAGTATAACAGATTTACACTCCGGATGCGCGATGATTTCCGCATCCGGATTTTCTTGTTTTAATTGAAGCAGTCTTTCTACCGAAAATTGCTCATGTACGTGACACGCTCCATCCCAAAGTAACATATTTCTTCCGGTTACACTATTGATGTAATCGCCTAAATTTCTGTCCGGTCCGAAAATAATTTTTTCGTCTGTGGGCAGTTGGTCAATTATTTTTTTGGAATTGGTAGAAGTTACTACAATATCCGTCAAGGCTTTTACAGCGGCTGTAGTATTCACATAACTTACCACTGTATGGTAGGGATGCGCATTGACAAACTGTTCAAACTCATCTGCCGGACAGCTGTCTGCCAACGAGCATCCCGCTTCCAAATCGGGTATCAGCACCTTTTTATCGGGCGAAAGAATTTTTGCCGTTTCACCCATGAAATGAACACCGCAGAGTACGATAATATCTGCATCCGTTTTAGCCGCCCTCTGCGCCAAAGCCAAACTATCCCCTACCACATCGGCAATGTCTTGAATATCGCCGGTTTGATAATAGTGTGCCATAATAACGGCGTTTTTTTCTTTTTTGAGCCGATTTATTTCTTCTATTAAATTTTCTTTTTCCATTTTCAAAACTACTATATTATAATATTTTTTAAATTTTAAAACTTATATGGTAATAATAATAGCCTGTTGATACGGTTGATATATTTTTACCTTAAAATTTGGATATATCGTTATTAAAATTTCAAATGTATGTTATAAACATTTTTTTTTAGAAAAAGGTTTTAAAAATAAGCTCATTACAAACTTTATAAACATACTGTTCATAGAATTTTACTTGATAAATTTTTCTCTAATTTTCATATTATTTGTTTGATAAAGGGTTAAAAATCGAGTAAAAATTTTAGGCTAACTTATTTGCTTTTTCAAAGTTGGAGAATACATGAAATTTTTTTTGGATAAACCAAATGAAGTTGTTGTTTTTCTTTCCCTTATTATTCAAGAGTTTTCAACACGATTTCAAAAACATAACAAACCTATTACAAAAAAAGTGATTACGAATAAACCATATTTACTATTTTTAAACGTAAACGATTTGGTAATAAACTACTTAATAAGCAAATTGCTTTGTATTGGAAACCGGGAATAACACGTGATTTCATGTGCTTTCGTTCTACTTGACTCACTATTGCCTTTGCTATTACTTCCGGTTTCATACCGTTCTGTTCGTCTTTAACCATTTTGTCCACTCCGGTTTTCATGCGTTGAAAGTAAGCCGAATTTTCATTTTCAGACGCTTCTGTGTATTTTCGGGCAGAAGTAAATTCCGTTTTCGTATCGCCGGGAAGTATGGTTGAACATTGGATGCCGAAAGGTTTAACTTCCATGGACAATGCTTCAACAAAAATTTGCAAAGCCGATTTACCGGCACTGTAAAACGCCTGAAACGGAATAGGAATAACGGCGGCTACCGAAGTTATCGCGATAATTTTACCACTTCCTTGTTTGCGAAATTGGGGAAGACAAGTGCGAATGGTTTTCACGGCACCAAAAAAATTAGTTTCAAGTTGGTAGCGAGATTCATCCGAACTTGTATCTTCTACGGCTCCTGCCAGTCCGTTACCGGCATTACATATTACGGCAAAAAGTCCGCCATTTTCTTCGACAATCCGATTAACAACTTCTTGTAGGCTTTTTTCATCGTTTACATCCAATTGCACCGGAATTATTTCTCCACCGGATTCCGATTGCAGCACATTACCGCTCCCGCGTCTTGAGCATGCGTAAACCTTATATCCTTTTTCTTGAAGCATAGTAGCGGTTGCCAATCCGATACCGGCACTCCCGCCAGTGAGCAGAATCGCTTTTTTTGAATTATGATTATCCAAAGTTGCCATGGTGTAAATTAAATTTATTTAGGACAAAAATACTTATTTTCAATCGAATAATCGGTATTGAATCTAAATTTAGGTACAAAATTTGAATTATTTGAATACTGAAATAATAAAACATACAACAATGAAAAAGACAATTTTTATGCTGATGCTGACATCGGTCATGTTGGTTTCAGTTTCTTGCAGTACGCAACAATCTGCTGTACAGCAGGAAGAAGAAAGAAGGACTTTGGTTGAAAATGTAGAGAATGGCAGATTTACGTTCAACGCGAATTATGTCATTCCGATGGGAAATTTTAAGTCCCAATATTTGACCGGTTCTTATGACGTAAAAGTAACGCGCGATACGGTTTATTCGCACCTACCCTATTTTGGTGTGGCTTACGAAGCACCTTGGAATCCATCCGAATCGCCTTTGGTGTTCAACAGTACTGATTTTACGTATTCCTACGAACAAGGAAATCGCACCGGAAGTTGGGTTGTAAACCTGCAGATGAAAGATCGGATCCGTCCGATTCGATACACTTTTACCATTTGGGAAAACGGTAGTGCCAATTTGGTCGTTTGGGATTCGTCCAGACAGTCTATTTCTTTTCGGGGAGAGATGGAAAATACTTCTTCAAAAGGAAAGTAAATGTGAGTGTGGCATTATAGTTCCAATCCATTCAATACGTTAACATAAATCTGTATTGCTTCTGTAATTTCGTTTGTTTCGATAAATTCATCGGCGGTATGCGAGCGTTCGGATTTTCCGGGTCCTATTTTTACGCTCGGGAATGGCATCAACGTCTGGTCGGATAGCGTCGGCGATCCAAAAACTTCAATACCGAGTTCGTGAGCTTTTGTCAAGATAGGATGATTTTGTGGCGTTGCAGACGAATTTAATCGGGTGGAACGTGCCGTGGCTTCAAACAACGGATTTTCGTTGACCAACGCTAAGATTTCTTCGTTGCTGTACAATTCGTTTGTACGAACATCAACGACAAAATTACAAAGGTCGGGTACAACATTGTGTTGCGTACCGGATTGAATCTGCGTTACGGTCATTTTCACTTCGCCCAAAAATTCAGAGACTTTTTCAAACCGATACTTCCGAAACCACTCAATAGCCGGAATCGCTTTGTAAATGGCATTTTCGCCTTCGTTTCGAGCCGCGTGTCCCGATTTCCCTTTCACGGTGCATTCAAGTACCATCAGCCCTTTTTCGGCTACCGCTAAATGCATTTCGGTGGGTTCGCCCACTACGGCAAAATCAATTTTGGGAAGCTCTTTCAGCAGGCTTTCAATTCCGTTTTTACCGGAGATTTCTTCTTCGGAAGTTGCCGCGTATATCAGGTTATAAGGCTGATTTTGTGCGGAAAGCAAAAAGAAAGTTTGCAATAAGCTGACCACCGAGGCACCGGCATCGTTGCTACCCAATCCAAATATTTTGTTATCCTCTTCCGTAGGTGTAAACGGGTCTCGTGTCCAACCGTAAACGGGTTTCACGGTGTCGATGTGCGAGTTGAGTAGGATCGTAGGACGGCTTCCGTCGTAGCCACTGGCGATGGTCCAAACGTTGTTGCCCATTCGGGAAGCGGTATATCCGTTTTCGGCAATGTACCGCTCAATCAAATCGGCACACGCTGTTTCTTCCTTGCTGAATGAAGGAATGGCAATCATTTCTTTGAGTAAAGAAACCGCTTCGGACGAATGATCGGTAAACATGAAAAGGTTTTAGAATCGGTTATTTTACTAAATTTTCATCTACAAGCCATTCTTTCAGTTTCTTTTCCCAACCGTCGGAATCGGTTCCTTTTTTCTGCATCCCAAAGCCGTGTCCACCATTTTGTGTCAACACGATTTCGGCGCGCACGTTGTTTTTTAGCAAAGCACGATAAAAAAGTTTACTGTTTTCAACGGGCACTGTTTTATCGTCTTTCGCGTGTAGAAGAAAGGTTGACGGCGTTTCTTTCGTAACTTGCAGTTCGTTAGAGTATTGATTAACAAGTTTATCGGTTGGATTTTTTCCTAATAAATTGTCTCTTGAACCTTTGTGGGTTACTCCTTTATCCATGGAGATGACCGGGTAAGCCAGAATCATAAAATCGGGACGTTCTTTATCGCTTTTGAAGTGTGTGCCAACCGTAGATGCCAGATGACCGCCGGCGGAAAAGCCCATAATACCAATTTTTTTACGGTCAATATTCCACTTGCGGGCGTTATCGTCAATAATCGAAAGAGCCGTTTGAGCGTCTTTCAACGGAATTTCATGGTGTCCGTTGGGCATGCGATAATAAAGTACAAAAGCGGAAACGCCCAGGTTATTGAACCATTTGGCAATATCTTCGCCTTCTTTGATGACCGAAACACCGCTGTATCCGCCACCCGGGCATATCAGTACGGCTGTTCCGACGGTTTTTTCTTTCGGAACGATAAACGAGTACATCCGTGGTTCGCTTATATCCAGCAGAAAATCGGTACTGCGCCATTTTTCGGCAGATTGAAGCTCGTTGCTTTCTTCGGGTCCGTTGGGATAGAGTTTTATTTCTTCCTGTGAGAATACTTTCCCTGCTAACATACTACATATTAATAGGGTTAATACACAAATTCGTTTCATAGTCTAAAGTTTTATTCGTGTTCCGGAATTATCTTTGTGAATCTTATCGGCGCGTGTAATGAGTACTTCTTTTACACCCGTTTTCAATGCGTCAAACGCGTTTTCCAATTTGGGTATCATACCGCCCTGAATGATGCCTTCGGCAACGTATTTTTCAAACGTAAGGGGATTCATGTCCGAGATTACACTTTCATCATCGTTTTCATCAGTTAATACTCCTTTTTTTTCAAAACAAAAGACCAGTGTAACATCGAAATGTCCGGCTAATGCTTTGGCGGCTTCACCGGCTATGGTATCCGCGTTTGTATTGAGCAGGTTTCCTTTCTTGTCATGCGTCAGTGGTGCCAATACGGGAACAACGTCTTTGGTAATTAAATCAGCTAAAATCGTGCCATCTACTTCTTTTACATCGCCGACAAAACCGTAATCTACTTCTTTTACCGGACGTTTTTCACTACGCATATAATTCAAATCGGCACCGGTAAGTCCCAGCGCGTTGATATTCAACGCCTGCAATCCGGCAATAATATTTTTGTTGACTAATCCGGCGTAAACCATCGTTACCACCTGAAGCATTTCGTGGTCGGTAACGCGACGACCGTTGACCATGCGTGTTTCAATTCCTAATTTGTCTGCCAAAGCTGTTGCGGAACGCCCACCGCCGTGTACCAGTACTTTCTTCCCTTTAATTTGCGAGAAATCATGTAGCAACTGTTTCAGCGTTTCGGGATTTTCTACAATTTTTCCACCGACTTTGACGAGTACCAGTTTTTCCATAAGGCTAATACTGTACCAATGAATAGACGTCAATGGCTTCATCCAATCGGGTAATTCCTTCCAAGTCAAGCAATTCGATTAAAAAGCTGACGTAAATCGGATTGTCGCCAAATTTACGAAGCAACTGAAGAGAAGCGTTTGCGCTACCACCGGTGGCAAGCAGGTCATCGTGAAGCAGGATGACATCGTTGGGCGAAATAGCGTCTTTGTGAATTTCAAGGGCATCAGCACCGTATTCGAGTTCGTATTTAACGCTGAAAGTCTCTGCCGGAAGTTTTCCCGGTTTGCGAAGCAGAACGAAACCCGCGTTGAGTTTATAGGCTAAAATACTGCCGATCACAAATCCGCGACTCTCCACACCTACCACTTTGGTAATTCCTTTGTCCTTGTAGTACTCGTATAGCGTATCTGCGATGACGTGAAGTACTTCCGGTTTTTTCAGCGCCGTGGTAATGTCTTTGAATTGAATGCCCGGCTTGGGAAAATCGGGGATGTTGCGGATAGACGATTTTATTAATTCTATGGTTTCCATTTTGTTGAATAGGGGCTATTTTTGTTCTAACATTTTTTTGATGACATACTGCGCCGAAATTTCACGATTCGCGGCTTGGGGAATAACGATGGATTGCGGACTTTCAATCACATCGTCGGTTACAATCATGTTGCGGCGAACGGGAAGACAGTGCATAAAGTAGGCGTTGTTGGTTACTGCCATTTGACGGTCGGAAACTGTCCAATTCCTATCGGTAGAAAGGATTTTCCCGTAATTTGGGTCTTGGAAGCATGCCCAGTTTTTGGCATAAATGAAATCGGCTCCTTCAAAAGCTTTCATTTGGTCGTATTCCACACGGGCATCGCGGACAAATTTGTCGCTCAACTCGTATCCTTTGGGATGTGTAATGACGAAATCGACATCGGCTTCGTTCATAAAGTCGGCAAAGGAATTGGGAACCGCCTGTGGAAGGGCTTTGGGGTGTGGTGCCCAGGTAAGAATTACCTTTGGTCTTTCGGTTTTTTTGTATTCTTCGATCGTAATCAGGTCAGCAAAGGCTTGCAAAGGATGTCCGGTAGCACCTTCCATGCTGAAAACCGGTTTGCCGGAATGGGCGATGAATTGATTAAGGATGGTCTCTTGATAGTCAAATTTCTTGTCTTCAAACTGTGCGAAGGCGCGTATGCCGATGATGTCGCAATAGGTTCCCATCACGGGAATGGCCTCCAAGATATGCTCCGGTTTGTCGCCATCCATGATTACGCCACGCTCGGTTTCCAACTTCCACGCACCTTGATTGATGTCAAGTACCATGGTGTTCATACCGAGATTCATGCCGGCTTTTTGCGTGCTTAATCGTGTACGCAGACTTGAATTAAAAAACACCATCAGCAACGTTTTGTTCTCGCCAAGCTGTTTGTAGGCATACCTGTTTTTTTTTATTTCGAGCGCTTCGTGTATGGCTTGCCGCAGATTGCCCAAGTCTTCAACGTTTGTGTAGGTTCTCAATTTAGTTGTGTTTTTTTATTGTGTGTTCAGTGGGATTGAAGACGATATTTAGTTAGAAAGGGCAAATTTACGAAAAAAAGTGATAGCAAGTAGTACGTAAGAAAGATGGATTAATTCTTTTTTTGATGTGCTATGATTTTTTTTTATTACTTTAGCGGTCTGTGGGACAAAAGAAAAAACCACGTCCACCTGTGGACAATTTATTCGATACGGTATCCCGGATGTTGGTACCGGGATATATTTTAGAAGACTTCGAGATTTATGGTACCCAAGAACATCCTGCTCGATGGGTTATCGAACTTCGAGAAAAAGAAGCACATATTCCTTTGGAGTTAAATAAGCATCAGGATATTGTTTTTGACGGCTATTGCAATCCGCTCGAAATGCTCAGTCACAGCTTTGTATGCAAACCGATTTACTTAAAAGTTTACCGAAGGCGTTACAAGATTTCCGGAGAAGACCAACATTACAGCAATACATACGACCTGACTTTGAAAGGCGTGCGAATGGTACCAGAATCAGGTCTTTTTTAAAGGAAGAAGATTGAAGAAGAACCGATGCATATCTCTACGGCAGCCCGGATGTTTGATATAAAGTCCAAGACGCTTTATCATTGGTACCGCAATTATTTAAGTGATTATCATTCCGACATTGTACACGGCAAGTGGCATCCGGCACATTTTAGGATATGTTGATGTTCACACCGGAGAAATAACGACAGGAAAACCGCTGTATGTTTTTAAGCCCGAAAATATCGGGAGTAAAATGAGCATTGACGATAAAACCATCGGGCATGGAGGTTTTACCATTATGAGTAATGGAGATACGGGAAAAATCGCCTTGATGATAGAAAGTTGCAAAATCGACGAGGTAGCTGATGCAGTAAGTCTTTTTGGCAGGGAATTAGATAAAGTCCAAGCTGTCGGTTGTGATATGGTGTCAGGTTACTTAAAGGTCTGCGCCGAAGAACTGCCCAAGGCTCAGGTCGTTATTGATAAGTTTCACGTGTTGCAATACGTTTACGATTCTGTTTTAGATGTCCGCTCAAACATAAAAAAAGAGCTGTCGGGCAACCTGAGCAAAGGGAAAATCAAAACAGAGCAAGACAAAGAAATCCTTCAAAAGTCAGATGTCTTAAAGCACTGCCGTTACCGTCTCACGCAGTCGCCCGACAAATGGAGTGAGGCGGGCAGAGAGGCTATGTATGATGTATTTAGAACTCACAAACAGTTAGAAAAAGTTTATCTGCTTTCGCAAAACTTTAAGAAATGGTATGCACGTGAAAACTGTGTAAAATTAAAAGCCGAAATCGAAAGTGAACTCCACAGGTGGTACAGAGAGGTAAAACAAGCCGATATTAAAGAACTAAACTCGGCAGTAAGAATAATACGAAAGCACGAAAATGAAATTTTAAACTTCTTTCGCTCCGGACAATCAAATGCCAAAGCTGAAAGATAAATGGTAAAATAAACCGATTCATATCGAACAACTACGGGCTAAAAGACAAAGATTTTGCGCTATACAGAATCGCTAAATATCTTTCATAGTACATCAAAAAAAGAATTAACCAAAAAGCAAAAGAAATGAGAGTTCTATTTACTATATTATTTTTTGTCTTATTCTCTATTTTCGGCTTTACTTTAAATATTTCGGACTACAGGTTCCATAATATGCCGGAGACCGCATATTATGGTGGTATACACAGCATTGTAAAAGACAGCATCGGACGTATATGGTTTAGTGGGTATGATGCGTTATTTGCATACAATGGTAATTCATTTACTCAAATGAACGATTTGGTTACAAAACTTCTTCCGAATTCATATTGGTCTTATGGACAGGTAATTACAGACAGTTCAAAAAGGTTATACGTAGGAACCAATCATGGATTATTACGATTTAACTACCATAGACAAGATTTTGAACGTATTGTTGATGGAAACATTGGTTCTGTTACATCAGACAAAAACGGCAATATCTGGCTTATCAGAAATAATAAAATTCAATCCTTTCGTTTGGGTCGAATACCTGAGATTATTAATTATCCATTGCCTTCAGAAATTAACAATCACACATTAACACTTGTATGTACAAACAATATTTACGTCGGGTCAAACGGAAAAGTCTATGAATTAGATAAAGAAACCGGAAAATATAATTTGTTTATCGTTTTAGAAAATAAAGATATAATAAGAGACATAATGGAATATAATGAGTCAGTTTATATACTGACTCACATGAGCGGTCTGTATGAATACAGTAGCAGAGGCGAACTAATATATCATCACAATCTTGCGCACGAATACGGGAAATCAGCGAGTGCAAAAAAACTATTTGTCGATTTGTCGAACATTATTTGGGTCGGCACACAGTCCGGACTCTTTCTTATCGATCCTCTTACGTCTGAAATGCGTCAGCTCCGCTTTAATCTTCAATACAAATACTCTGTTCCGAACAATTCTATTTGGTCTATTTATCCAGATCCCGACGGTGGAGTATGGATAGGTACTTATGGAGGCAAATTAGCCTACATGACTTTCTTCGATAACAACGTCGATTATTTCAAAGCTGCTCCTGGAGGATTGAATCACCCCATAGTCAGTTGTTTTGAAGAAGACGCTGATGGTAACTTGTGGATTGGAACGGAAGGAGGTGGAGTGAATTACTGGAATAGAAAGACCGGAATAACTTCATATTATACGCAAGATAACAAAACAGGTTTAACATCAAATATGATAAAAACCTTACGATATAACGAGGACGGAAACATTTTACGACTATCTGCATTTAATGGAGGAATGGGACAATTCAATAATGCACAAAATCGTTTTGTCGATATGCAGATGCACCGTCCGGGCACGGCGCAACAACTCAGCATTTATGATTTTACTATGGAAGGCGATTCCGGTATTTGGATGACAGACCCCGATTCGGAGCTGATGTATAAGGATATGAAAAAAGGAATTGTTAGGGCTGTTGCGTTATTCGATTCGCATGGAAAACCGGTTAAAATGCAAGTAGAAACATTGTTCCGTGGCAAAGGAAATAATCTATGGTTAATAACTCACCATGGCGCATACATTATAGATATCAGAACAAAGCGTATTGTAAAACATTATTACATTGAAAATAAGTCATTTTCGGTTAATAATCTTTGTTCGTATTGCATCACTTCCGAGTCTGACATTTGGTTTGGAACGCGTGGTGGCGGGATAAATAAACTGAGTAGAGATGGTAATTATGTAAATTTTGCGGAGAAGGATGGACTTTTGGGAAAAACCGTTTTCGGCATATTAGAAGACAATTCTTCTAAAAATATCTGGTTAAGTACTAATAATGGTCTATATTATTACGATTACAAAACAGGGAGTTTTAACAAATCTCAAATTGATAATCTTAAGCTTTGTGGTGCCTTTTATACGCGATCTTGTTTCAAGACGTCAAAAGGAGAAATGTTGTTTGGAGGAACCGATGGCTTTATCATGTTTTCGCCAAATAGAATCAAGTACAACAATCAAAAACCCAAAGTATTTTTTACAGATTTATTAATCAACAATAAAAAGATTGTACCCGGAGTTGAAGCATCCCCGTTGAAACAAGACATATCAACTCTTTCGTACTCAGTAGATAACGACAATAAAATAACATTATCACACAAGCAGTCTAATATTGAGATATGTGTTTCGGCAAACTGCTATTTACAAGCAGAAAAAAACCAATATGCCTATAGAATGATCGGACTTTCCGATGAGTGGAATACGCTTCCGCAAGGACAAAAAACAATACAATTTTTCAATTTGCGAGCAGGAAATTATCTCTTTGAAGTAAAAGTCGCCAATAATGACGGTCTGTGGGGTAATGAAATATCATCATTGTATTTCAATGTACAAGCATCTCCTTTCTTCTCCATTTGGGCGTATATTGTCTACTCACTATTCTTAATGTATGTCATTTACTTTGTGTGGAGATATTTTACAAATAAGAAAATATTTGAAAATAAGCTCGAGATGGAACAAATTAAAGAACAAAATATGAAGCAGTTGACACAGGCACGTATCAATTTTTTCACAAACATTTCTCACGACCTTAAAACTCCTCTCACTCTGGTTGTCGATCCTTTGAAACAACTTAAAGAATATTTACCGGAAGATAATAAGCCGTTAAGTGCTTACATACAGATTATTGAGAAGAATGTAAGTCGTATCCAGCGAATGATCAGTCAGCTACTTCAATTCAGGGAAATTGAAAGTCAGAAAATTACCTTCAATCATCAGCCGGGCGATTTGGTTCAATATATTGATGATATTTTTTCGCTATTTGAGCTTTATGCCAACAAGAAAAGTATAGAAACCGATATAAAAGCCGAAGTCGACGAAATCTACACCAAATTTGATCATGACGCAATAGAAAAGATATTCACGAATTTGTTTTCTAATGCTCTAAAATATAGTCCGGAGAACGGTTTTGTAGGTGTGAGAATCAATAAAATAACTAAGGAATCGGCTATCAAACAATCATTACCAATAAAAATTGATCAAGAATATGTCTCTGTCGCAGTAAGCAATACCGGAGCCGAAATTCCTGAGAATAAAAAGGAACAGATATTCGAAGCTTTTAATCGTTTAAGTACCGGCAAACTTGCACTTGACGGAAGTAGTACAGGTCTAGGCTTAGCCATTGTCAAAGAACTTGTAACTAGTTTAGAAGGGAAAATTACCTTACACTCCGATAATTCAAAAGTTACTTTTACCGTAATTCTTCCATTCGCATTAAATACAAAGAAAGTTGACAGCGATGTAGCCTCCTATGAATATGCAATTTCTGAAATTGACAATGTATTAGCAGACTCCAAAGAGATGAGCTTAAATGACAAACGAAGCCGAAAAACGTATAGCATTGTTGTCATCGAAGATGATCCGGATTTGAGAACGTATATGGAACAACGACTATCCGAATCTTACAATGTTTATACAGCAACAAATGGTAATGAAGGTATTGCGAAAACCGAAAAAATCCACCCTCATATAGTTATTACCGATCTGATGATACCCGGAACAGATGGATTCGATGTTTGCCGTAAATTACGGTCAAACATCAATACAAGCCATATTCCCATTATTGCTTTATCTGCTTTAGGAAAGAACGCTGATGATAAAATAAAGGCATTAGAATACGGAGCCAATGTCTTTGTAGATAAACCTTTTGACATGATATTTTTGATCAGGCAGGTGGAAAATCTCATTAAAAACCAAAACGAACTAAAAGAGTTGTACAGTAAAAAGTTTATTGCCGAACCTTCTAAAATTACAATATCTTCCATGGATGAAAAGCTATTGAAAAAAGCTATGGAGTACATGGAGCAAAATATGAGCAACTGTGATTATAACGTCGAATCATTCGTGTCGGACATGGCAATTGGGCGTACGCTCTTGTATCAAAAAATAAATGACATAACCGGAATGTCTATCAAAGAATTTATTATGGATATTCGGCTTAAACGTAGTATCCAACTGCTAAAAGAATCAGATTTAACAATATCTGAAATAGCCGACTTGACCGGATTTGTTAATCCGAAATACTTCAGTGTTTGTTTTAAAAGACATTTCGAATTAACCCCATCCGAATTCAAAAAATCCCTGTAACTCTCTCCCTTTAATTGCCATTTTTGCGCAAATTCGTACAAACTGAAACCATTTCTGAATAAACTGATAACCTCACGTATACACGTATAGGTTATCTTTGTGGCGAAGATAAGTCTAAATATCTTCGTTTTTTGATTTTTTAAAATCAAAAAAATGTATTAAATCAAAAATAGAAAAGCCCATGAAAGAATCATTAAATCACACCACTATTCGCTCCCCTTCCTCAAAAAGTTTACTTTTAGGAAAATGTAAATTCAGCTTAATTAAATATTATCTTAAATATAAAAAATGAAAATACACAAAAATTTAAAAAAGAACTTCGCAATTGCGACTTTATTACTTTTCTCTGCTTTGCAGATATCAATGAGTGCACAGCTGAACGTTATTAAAGTAGATGGAAAAGTAGTGGATGGAAATGGAGACCCCTTGATAGGAGTTACTGTTCGGGTTAAAGACGGAAACATCGGGACAAATACCGATATAGAAGGAAAGTTCACACTACAGGTGCCCCAAGCATCAACATTAGTTTTTACTTATGTTGGATTTCTTGAACAGGAGGCTAAGGTAAATTCATCAGGAAATATTAATGTAACACTGAAAGAAGGAGATGCTCTATTAGAGGAGGTAGTAGTGGTAGGATATGGTACCCAGCGAAAAAAAGATTTAACAGGAGGCCTCTCTGTAGTCGGTAAAGAGCAACTGGATATGGTATCTACCAGTAATCTAATGGACCGCTTGGTGGGACAAGTTGCCGGATTGAGTATTACAACGTCTAATGCGGCTCCCGGTAGCGATCAGTCAATTCTTATACGCGGACAAAACTCAATATCAGCCAACAACGAGCCTTTAATTATTTTAGACGGAATCCCCTATACAGGTTCTTTTGCCGATCTTGACCCAAACATAATTGAAAGCCTTTCGGTATTGAAAGATGCCTCAGCTGTAGCTATTTATGGATCGCGAGGATCGAACGGCGTAATTCTTATTCAGACCAAAAGAGGAGTTGTCGGAAAACCCCAGGTAACATACAAGGGTCAATTTGGTCTTTCTGAACCTATGCAGAGAATTCAAGTAATGGGGCCAAACGAATTCATTCGCTTCAAACAGGATGTCGGACGTCTTAAAAACAATTATTCGGGCGATCAACTTGATCCTATTGCCGGCAACATTATAAGTGTCAGCGAACGCGAAAACTATATCAACGGAATTACTCACGACTGGCAAGACTATATTTTCCGTACCGGTTTTACGATGGATCACCAGATAGGTATTTCAGGAGGTACGGAAAATACCAAATACTTGGCGGCTATTGCTTATTTAGATGAAGATGGAGTCGTTTATAATTCAAACCTGAACCGAATAAATATCTCAGCCAATATAGATCAGACTTTCAATAAGTGGCTCACTATTGGTGTCGGAACTCAGTTTGTACAAAAAGAAACAGGAGGCGTTACACCAAATATAGAGCATGCGGTAAAACAAAGCCCTTACGGAAAATACCAAGACGAAGCCGGTTATTATGTAACCGAACCCATGGAGTATTCATTGATTACCAACCCAATGATTAATGTAAACGCCGATCAGGACAGAACAAGCCGGAATTTCTTCTTAAATGCATACTCCAATATACTTTTTCCTATTGAAGGACTAACTTTTAGAATAAACTATGGCTATAATTATCGGAGTAGCTTTACAGGAACATATTATGGTCGGGACACATACGAAGGAAGAGAACAAGCAGGAAAGGTAGGTGGTAAGGCAAGTATCAGCAACGGACACTATACCGATTATACTTGGGAAAATATACTCCGGTATGAGAGAGAGATTGGTGCTCATCGTTTTGATGCGACAGGACTATTCAGTATGCAGAAGACCAAGAGTATTTCGTCATCATTAAGTGGAGAAGGATTCGTAACCGACGATACGAGCTATTTCATGATAGGAACGGCGGAACGTAATCAAACAATATCTTCTGGGCTGACAGAAACATCGATGCTGTCCTATATGTTCCGATTCAACTACGCATACTTGGGCAAGTATTTAGCTACGATTACCGGACGATCGGATGGCGCATCGGTATTCGGAAAAAACAACAAATATGCATTTTTCCCTTCTGCGGCACTCGCTTGGCATATAGGCGAAGAAAGTTTTATAAAAGACAATATCACATGGATGAATATGCTTAAACTCAGAGCTTCCTATGGAGCAAACGGTAATCAGGCAATAACCGCATATAGAACATTGGATCGTCTCTATTCCAAAGTGAAATACATTTGGGGTGATGCCGGTTTAATTGCCAACTCGGCTTATCTGCCCAGCGATGGTATCGGTAATCCGAACTTAAAATGGGAAACCACTTACACAGCTAATATAGCGTTGGATTTTCAATTGTTCAAGGGTCGTTTGGGCGGAACTATCGAAACCTATCTCTCCAATACGAAAGACCTGCTTATGACGCGTACTGTACCCATTATGAATGGTTATAGCAAAATTTGGGACAATATTGGCCAAACTCAGAATAAAGGAATCGAAATAACCCTAAACACGATCAATCTGAAAAAACGAGATTTTATATGGAGCACAGATCTTAACTTTTCATTAAACCGAGATAAAATTGTAGAACTACGAGGAGACCAGATTGACGATATTACCAACAAGTGGTTTATCGGTAAGCCTTTGAGTGTTTTTTACGATTATAATGTCATAGGTCTATGGCAAAAAGATGATGAATATCTTTACACCGATGAGAACGGGGTACAAAAGAATATTCAAGCCGGAGCGGCTCCCGGAGCAGCCAAGGTAGAAGACGTAGATAAAAATGGATACATAGATGCGAACGATAAAAAGATTATAGGTTCAAAAAGACCCGACTTTATCATGTCCATGGGAAATAAACTAAGTTATAAAAATTTATATCTATCATTTCTTGTTAACGGCGTGTTTGGCGTATGGCGTGAAGATAACGTAGCCAATCTCGGCTCATGGGCATACGGAATTACCAACTATGTACATGGAGCAAACTATTGGACTCCCGAAAACACAGACGCGGATATTGTTTCTCCGGGGTACATAAACACTTTGGGACATGGTTACTACAAAAAGCAAACGTACGTTCAGGTCAAGAATATAACCTTAGGGTACGGTCTTGATAAAAAATTAGTTGAAAAACTGAATCTGAGCGCCATAAGCTTAAATCTTAGTATCAACAATTTACATACATTCTCAAACATGAGACAAATCCTGAACTATGACAATGGCTGGATGGCATCCTATCCGACTGCCCGCTCTTATATGTTGGGATTAAATATAAATTTCTAAATCAAAATACCACATGAAAATAATAAATCATATAAAAATAGGGCTCGTATTCATGCTAATGGTTACAATGGCCGGATGTGAAGGCTTTTTGGATGAAAACTTAAAATCGGAGCTGTCTCCTAATAATACTTTAACCAGTACTTACGGATTCGAAGTAGGTTCTACCGGATTATACGCACTCGCGCGGGCCGAATATAACACCTGGGGAGAAGGAGATGCCTACATGCACGGAAATGCTTGCCCATACGAAGCGTTGCAGGTTTCTACAGATATTGTTCAGGCGATAAATAGTGACGGGTCATTGACCGCATTTGCCAATTTGACACTCACACCGGAAGAAAGATTTGTAGGCTCATATTGGAATTGGGCGTACAGCCTGATTTCTTCCGCCAACGAGATACTGCTTTTTTCGGAGAAAAACACTAACTGGGATTTACCTACCGATAAGGAACACTATCAGGCAGAAGCTCGTTTCTTTCGAGCTTATGCTTATCGTACCTTGGTTTATCTTTTTGGAGATGTTCCATACGTAGAAACAATATTATACGATTTCAAACTGAACTTTACCCGAACACCCAAAGCTGAAGTATTGAATCATATCGTAGATGACCTTAAATATGCTATCGAACATTTACCGGATAACCCCGATAATGTTAAAGACGGAAAGTTAACGAAATGGGCTGCATACCATTTGCTCAGCGAGATGTACCTACTTCAAAATGAATACATATTGGCAGAAAAAGCCGCTTTGGAGGTAATTAACAGCAAATACTACATATTGATGAAAACGCGTTTCGGAGTAAATAAAACTAAACCGGGCGATGTTTTCAGCGATCTTTTTGTGGAAAACAATCAAAACAGAGAAAGTGGAAATATGGAAAGCATTTGGGTTATCCAACTTGAGTTCAACTCTACCGGAGGAGGCTCAAATTCTACCGATTGGACACGTAGAGCATGGATTCCTAATTATTCCGCTATAACCGGTTTCGTTTTGGCTGATACGCTGGGTGGTCGTGGCATAGCGCAGATAGTACCCATGAAGTGGTGGATAGGCACCGGAGGTACGAATGCTACCGGAGATATCCCGGGTATTTTTCATGCTCAAGACATTCGAAACTCAAATCATAATATCAAACGCAGCTGGTACTACAATAATCCGAATAATGCAGCATTATATGGTAATAAATGTAATATAACAGAAACAACGTGGTTCTCTACCAAACAACTATTCCCGACATTGACGAAATTCTTTTACGGACGTGTAGAAAATCTAAGTCTGACAGGGAGCTATCGCGACCGAATGAAATTTAGGTTATCAGAGACCTATTTGCTGCTAGCAGAAGCCTATTTGGGACAAAGTGATCCTGTGAAAGCCGCTTCCGCAATGAACGAAGTACGCAGACGCGCCGGCGAGCCTGATATTGATGCCACCAACATGAACATGGATGAGTTACTCGATGAGCGTATTCGTGAATTGGTTGGCGAAGAAAGCCGCCGTTTCACTTTAGTAAGAACGGGAAAATTGCTTGATCGAGTTAGAGCCTACAATACAAGTATAAAAGATAAGATTACGGAAAGAGATTTGTTGTGGCCGATTCCTCAGTCAATTATCGACTCTAACCGAGATGTCGAATTCCCTCAAAATCCGGGATACGGCAATTAGTCCCGGAAATCATACGGAAAGTCTGTCGGAATAAAATATCCGGACAGATTCCGAAACGAATAATTTTTTACAAAAAAAAAATATTATGAAACGAATAAAAATTTTATATCAAATATTGTCTTTTATGTTAGTCGGCATTAGTATAAACGCTTGTGACAACGAAATTCAAGACATTCCAAAAGTAGAAGAAAAATTAGTGCTAACGTCATCGTCCGATAGTATTGCCATAGATTTGGAGAATCTAAGAGAATTCGTTTTAACTTTTGATTGGACCGAAGCAAGAAAAGCCACAGGAGACAATCTTGTTTTTTATACAACAAAATTAGATGTAGTCGGGAATAACTTCGGCACATCAACTGCAATCATAAATTCTGAAGACGATGGTATATACAGCCGAAGTTTTACTTCCGAACAATTGTACAACTGGATGGTAGATCGCTGGGGGGTGTCGTTGACCAAACCACTCAAGATTGAATTCAGAGTTGTTGCGCAATGGGAAGGTGGAACCGTTTTTGAAGCTCCCGAAGTACGTACAGTTACCGTCAGCATAGCTGCCGTAAAAGAAGAAATTCCGGTACCGGAAAAGGTTACTTTATCAGGAACCGCATTGAATAATGCCACAATCGAAGTAGATAAAACCCTGGAGAATGAAAACAAATATGCGGCGTTAGTCAATCTAAAAGCCGGAGAATTAGTAATCCCATTGGTTACAACCGGAGATAAGCAGTATTATCTGAATCCTAAAGATGGAGAAGGCTCGCTGCAAGACGGAGAATCTGAAGCCGTAGAACAACAAAACAAACGAGTTGCTTGGAATATTCCGACTGCGGGTGAATATCGTGTTATAGTAGATTTTGAAAACTCCAATGTTACTATCTACTCGCCGGAAAAAGCACTTCAACCGGCTACTGTTACCTGGTTTAAGAACACAGTACCCGCAGAAGAAGTGAATACCGTAGTTACTGATTTGTATTTATATGGTGGAGGTACCGGCTGGGGTTGGTGGCAAGGCAATTGTTCCATAAGTCTGGCGGATCCGCAAATACTTATTTATCAGGGTAAGGCTTTAACGAGTGGAGACGGTGTTAAATTTGTAGTATATGGTGAAAGCGACTTCAGAAACGTTGCCTACGCATTCACAAACCCATTAACAGCCGAAGGCAAACGACAAAATTTGTCTCTCACGCTGGACAAGGAGGGTGAGTTACATGGAGGGTTTGATAGCGAAACTCGCAACTCCTACTACAAACTTCCCGCAGGAACAAACTTTATCGTTTTCGATCTTAGAAACAAGACGATCCTTGCAAAGAAAAAATGAGCCTGATATGATAGTATTGCCGTATCATGATGACGACCCGAAGATGAAAATACGGCAATGCTTTCTCTAAAACAGCCGATTGTTACTTTTAATTTAAATAGAAATGAATAAGATAATTGCAAAAAACAACCTATTGGCAATAAGTACTCTTGTTGTGTTCTTATGTTTTACTCCCTGTTCTTGCACAAATACCAATCGCCCTGATGACGGCAGTACCACAGGAACGTTAGTGCAACTGAAATACAATAAAACAAAAGTTATTCGTAATCCCTTAAACGGCTGGGTAATGTACGCGGCACGTGATGCATATGAATCCTACTGGGATACGGAATTTTGGGTTTCCGACATCGGAAAAACAGTCAAAGCGTGTGATTATGCGTCAGCGTGTTATATACGCACAAGCTGGTCATCGCTCAACCCCGCTAATGGAGTATATGCATGGAAAGATCCAAATTCTCGCTTGGGAAATCTTATCAAAGGAGCTGAGCAACGAGGTTTACCCATAGCTTTTCGTATCGTGGTAGATGGACGCGATCAAGGTATGAACACGCCGGAGTGGGTATTTGATGCCGGAGCGGAGTATTACTTAGAAAACGCAAATTATCCCACCAGAAGGACACCGTATCCGCAAGATCCGGTTTTTCAGCAATACTATACCAAGTTTATTGAAGCGTTAGCTGAAGATTTCAACAACGCTGACAAGACCGCGTTTATTGATGCTTACGGTTTAGGGAAATGGGGCGAAGCTCATAATGTAATTTATGAAAGTGTAGGAGAAAAAGTTACGAACGATACAGAAAGGTTGAAATCGGAAGTTTTTGAATGGGTTACCGATTTATACACCAGAACTTTTACAAAAGTACCTTTGGTTATCAACTATCACCGTGTAGTCGGTCATCCGTCAAGCTGGGGTTCGGCAAACGAAAACAGTGCTAATTTGTTAAACAGAGCCATCGCTAAAGGATATAGTCTCAGACAAGATGCTTTCGGAATGACCGATTATTATCAGACATGGGAAAAGAATTACGCTAAAACATGGAATTACAAACGACCTATCATCATGGAAGGTGGCTGGATAACAGGTGGTACACACAGGTATTGGATTGACCCGAGTGGCAAGTATCGTGAAGGACATCCAGAAGATGTAAGGTTGGGTGAATTTGAAGCTTCCAAAGAAGCACATGTAAACATGATGGATTTTCGAGCCGGATATGAAACTGAAACCTGGTTTACAACAAGTTTCTCGCTCGTTCAAAGTTTTATTTCCGAGGGAGGATACCGTCTTTACCCGGATCAAATTTATTTGTCTGAGAACGTAAATTCGGGACAAGAAGTGAAAATAAACCACCGCTGGAGAAATATGGGCTGGGGGTACTTTCCAAACAATATTCCACAATGGAATTTCAAATACAAAGTCGCATTTGCACTTTTGGATTCAAATGGCAATGCAAAAGAAATATTTGTTGACACAAAATGCGAACCATCGGACTGGCTGAAAGACGATCCGAAAACGTATGATTTCAATCCGAAAATAAATATTCCAGCCGGGAACTATAAATGGGCTGTGGCAATTGTAAATACCGAAAAGGAGAATAAACCTGCCATAAAACTTGCCGTAAATGACGAGACTACTGCTGAAGGATGGGTCAAACTTCTCGATGTCAAGGTAAAATGACTTTTTTAAATCCAATAAATGATGAAACACACAAGAATAATGCTTTTAGTCGTTTTGTCGATAAGTCTGCACTCAATATCGTTTGCAACCGACATATTCCTCGAAGCTGAAAATTTCGAAAACAAAGGTGGATGGATTCTTGACCAGCAATTTATGGATCAGATGGGGTCTCCTTATTTAATTGCTCATGGTATGGGTAATCCTGTCAATGAGGCTTCCACGAAAGTAAATTTCCCTGAGACAGGAACATACCATATTTATGTCCGTACGTTCAATTGGACATCGCCCTGGACAGAAAAAGAAGGTCCCGGTAAGTTTACATTAATGATTGACAATAAAAAATTGCCGACAGTATTAGGTTCTAAAGGTACAGGATGGTATTGGCAACCTGCAGGAAAAGTGAAAATTAAGAAACAAGACGTGACAGTTTCTTTAGTTGATCTTAGCGGTTTTGACGGGCGGTGTGATGCTGTTTATTTTACAACTGAAGACGATGAACTTCCACCTTTAGACATAAAAGAATTGAGTAAATTCAGAAAGTCAAAATTAAATTTACCCACAGTTCCGACGGAAACAGAATTTTTTGATTTTGTTGTCGTAGGGGGAGGTATCGCAGGGATGTGTGCCGCGGCAACAGCTTCCCGATCCGGGTGTAAAGTCGCTTTAATCAATAATCGTCCCATATTGGGAGGGAATAACAGTTCCGAAATAAGAGTTCATTTGGGAGGAAGCATTGAATTAGGCGTAAATAAAGGACTCGGACGCATAATTCGCGAATTCGGACATTCAAAATCGGGAAATGCACAACCGGCATCCAATTACGAAGATGAGAAGAAAAGTGAATTTATCGCAAATGAAAAAAACGTAAGTTTATATTTAAATTACCACGCGATTGCCGTCGAAATGAATGCGAACAAAATAACTTCAATCATCATCAAGCATACTGAAAACGGGAAAGAGATAAGACTGAAAGCCCCTTTGTTCTCCGATTGTACGGGCGACGGAACAATCGGATACCTTGCCGGAGCTGATTATCGAATGGGACGCGAAAGCCGATATGAGTTTGGCGAAGAACTTGCTCCCGAAATTGCCGACAACATGACTATGGGAGTATCCATACAGTGGTATTCAAAAGATGTAGGGCGAAAAGCTCATTTCCCTGAATTTAACTATGGCGTAATTTTCAATGAAGAAAATTGCGAGAAATTAAATATGGGTGAATGGAAGTGGGAAACAGGTATGAACTTCAATCAAATAGACGATTTTGAGCGGATAAGAGATTATGGACTCATGGTCGTTTATTCCAACTGGAGTTTTCTAAAAAACGGATTAAAGGATAATATCGCGTATCAAAACAGAGCACTTGATTGGGTAGCATGCATCGCCGGGAAAAGAGAATCCAGACGGTTATTAGGCGATTATATTTTAAAACAAGACGATATTGACAAGAATGTATTCCATGAAGATGGATCGTTTACAACATCTTGGAGTATTGACCTACATTTTCCCGACCCGGAGAATTCCGAGAAGTTTCCGGGAGCAGAATTCAAAGCCGCGACCAAGCACATTCAGATTTATCCATACGCCGTTCCTTATCGCTGTCTTTACTCCCGCAACGTAGATAATCTTTTCATGGCAGGGCGAGACATAAGCGTAACTCATGTCGCATTGGGTACCGTGAGAGTCATGCGCACTACCGGAATGATGGGCGAAGTAGTAGGAATGGCCGCATCTCTATGTAAAAAGCACGATACCACTCCGCGAAATATTTACCAAAAGCACTTGAACGAACTGAAAGAAATGATGCAGGAAGGAGCCGGGGAAAAAGAAAATTTGCCTGATAATCAGCATTTTAATGAGCAGAAATTTTTAAGAAAACCCAGAGCGTTAAAAGAATAATTTCAATTATTCATGGAAAACCTAAAATTATTCATACTATTTACCATATCTATCTTTTGCATTCAGGCTTACTCACAAAACAATTGCTACAGCCACTTGCGAAATGACACGCTTGTAATAGGGAATTCGTTGATTGAAAGAAAATTTATATGGAATAACGGAAATCTGATTACATACAGCCTTACTGATAAAATCCGTAAGCATATTTGGCTAAATAAGAATACAAGACCGGACTTTCATATTACCAATAACACACCTGAAGCAATCGATGCTACATTCAGTTACCGGGAAATTACGGGAAATACGATTCATCCGGCTTTTGGAGAGGGCACCATATCGTTTACGCTTGACGAACTTAATATAAAACGTATTTTCCGTATTTACGATAATTGTCCTGCAATCGCTTGCGACACCTATTTAAAAGGTTATACCAACAGCGTATTCGGCGGACGTTTAGAGAATACGGCTGATAAAAAAAACATAGAATTTACCGATGACATGAAGACCAAACAGGTTGACGCTGTTCTCGATCAATTCCATCCGGGAGGAAATCACTGGCAAATGAAAACCGTTGAATTTTATGATGTTACTGATTGGAATAACAACCTCGTTTTTGAAACCAACGTAATTCCTTACCGCAAAAATTCTTACAGAGGTAATCTGTTATTTGCACATAATCCGATTGAAGAAAAGGGATTCTTTTTTTTGAAAGAAGCTCCCTGCTCAAGTGCACAACTGGCGTATAACGGGAACGATTTTACTGCTGAGTTTGGACATTATTCGGTTACAGGACTTGGAATAAATGAACGCGATTTGAAGAAAGACGAATGGGTAAAAGCCTATAGCGTAGTAACCGGAGTTTATAGCGGAGGCGAATTGGAACAGCTAAATGCTTTACGCTCTTATCAGAAAAACCTCCGCACGTTATTGCCCGAACGGGATGAAATGGTGATGATGAACACCTGGGGCGATCGTAGCCAGGACTCAAAAGTGAATGAGAAGTTTAGCCTGATAGAAGTAGAACGGGCTGCCGAATTGGGAATGACACATTTTCAGATTGACGATGGTTGGCAAGCAGGCAGGAGTCCGAACTCTGCTATTGCCAAAGGATCGTTTCAAAATATTTGGGATAATCCCGATTATTGGAAACCTGATCCGATTAAGTATCCTCGTGGGTTACAACCAGTAATTGAACGCGGGACGGAATTAGGTGTTGAAGTTTGTCTTTGGTTCAATCCGAGTGTACAGAACGATTATGTCGACTGGGAAAAGGACGCGCAAGCAATGACTGACCTCTACGATAAATATGGAATAAGTACTTTCAAAATAGATGGTCTTGCCATACCGACAAAAGAATCTGAAAAAAACCTGAGAAAGCTTTTTGACAAAGTTCTTGAAAGTACAAATAATAATGCGGTTTTTAATCTGGATGCCACAGCCGGAAGGAGGGCAGGCTATCACATGTTTAACGAATATGGAAATATCTTTCTCGAAAATCGCTATACCGACTGGGGAAACTATTATCCATACCACACGTTACGTAATTTATGGCAACTGGCGAAATATGTGCCTGCCGAAAAGCTTCAAATCGAATTTCTGAATAAGTGGCGGAATGCCGATAGGTATGACAATGATCCGTTCGCACCTTCTGCCTACTCCTTCGAATATCTTTTTGCCATCACCATGGCCGGACAGCCTCTGGCTTGGTTCGAAGGAAGTGGTTTGCCCGATGAAGCACTAAGTATTAAAAGTCTGATAAATAAATATAAGGCAATACAACACGATTTTCATTCAGGTACAATTCTCCCGATAGGTGATGAGCCATCCGGAAAATCGTGGACAGGCTTTCAGTCACTTAATGGTAAACACGGATATCTTCTCATCTTCAGGGAGAAAAATCCTGAGAAAAAAACTTATCTAAAAACATGGTTAATCGAGAATACGAAGATAAAATGTACTCCAATTCTGGAAAATGGTAAATCAAGATCGAAAGCAAAAATAAAAACCATTCTCCGTAATGGTAATATCGAAGTAGAGCTTCCAAATGAGAACGATTTTGTATTGTACAAATATCAGATTTTGAAGTAAATTTTAATTTTAATATCAGATGAAACAGCCATGTAAAAATAACTTTGACACACAAGGGGATGATTAATGGCGTGTTCCATGTGTCCGTAATGTAAAAGAATAAATTTTAAACACATGAAAATCACAATAATAAATTTGCTACTCCTATTTTCGATGGCAACACCTCTATTAGCCCAACCAGTTGAAAGAGTAGTGCAGGTTTTGATTGCTCCAAATCATTCCAATTTCCTATACAAGAAAGGTGAACATGTTAAATTTAATATTTCTGTATTCAAAAAATCAATTCATCTTAAGGATGTTGCTGTGCGATATGAGATTTCAGAAGATATGATGAAGCCCCATAAGACCGAGAGTTGTATTCTTAAAGATGGAACTTTGGTAATAGATGCAGGAACAATGAAGAAAGCTGGTTTTCTTCGTTGTCAGGTATTTGCAACATACAATAACAAGGAGTATCAGGGAGTCGCAACTGTCGGTTTTAATCCCGAGAACATTGTACCTAAAGCTAAATTACCCGATGATTTTGTTCAGTTTTGGGAGGACGCAAAAACACAGGCCACAAAAGTTCCTATGGATATAAAAATGACGCTTGTACCCGAAAAATGTACAGAAAAGGTAGATGTCTATCATGTAAATGTTCAAAGTTACGAATACGGAACGCGTTTGTATGGAATGCTGTGCGTACCTCGTAAAGAAGGAAAATATCCCGCAATACTAAGACTCCCCGGAGCAGGAATTAGACCATATTACGGGAGTGTGGCAGATGCCGAAAAAGGATATGTTATTTTCGAGATCGGTATTCATGGCATTCCCGTAAATCTTACAGGAGTTATTTACAGTAATCTTTATCAGGGAGCACTAAAAGATTATCATACCTTCAATCTTGAAAACAAAGATAAATATTACTACAAGAGAGTTTATTTGGGCTGTGTACGAGCTATCGATTTTATTTATTCGTTGCCACAATTCGATGGGGAAAATCTGATCACTTTAGGTGGAAGTCAGGGAGGAGCATTGTCAATTGTTACAGCTGCCCTTGATAGCAGAGTGAAAGGCTTGGTAGCTTTTTATCCAGCACTTTGTGACTTGACCGGATATTTATACAACAGGGCAGGTGGGTGGCCTCACATGTTCAGAAATTCAGTAAATAACACTTCCGAAAAAATTGAAACAGCCATGTACTATGATGTTGTGAATTTTGCCCGTCAACTTAAAGTACCTGGATTTTATTCTTGTGGTTACAACGACATGGTTTGTCCTCCAACCACTACCTTTTCTGCATTTAACTCAATACACGCTTCAAAAGAATTTTGTATAATGGAAAATACTGCCCATTTCGCTTACCCCGAACAATGGTCGGATGCATGGAGTTGGATAACACGGTTTTTTAATAAATAATTTAGGTAAATAAATGAGAAAGTCATTCTTGATACTGCTTTTAGTACTATTCACATTAACCCTTTTCAGTCAAAAAAAATATCAGTTGAAATCGCCTGATAACAAACTTAAAGTTATGGTTACGGTGGGCAAAAATGTGACATATTCCATGTCTTATGAAAACGAAAATATAATAATGCCATCTTCGGTTGCAATGCAGTTGGAAGATGGAAGAAACTTTGGCACGGAGTCTTCTGTCAAAAGTGTAAAAACAATTTCAGTTGATCGTACTATAAATACAAATTTTTACAAGCGAAATATAATTCGGGATTTTTACAACGAGTTAATTTTGAACTTCAAAGAAGACTTTTCATTGATTTTCAGAGCTTACAATGAAGGGATGGCTTATCGTTTTGTTTCTTCAGGGAAAAATGATTTTATAATAAAGAATGAAGAAGCCACATTCAATTTTGACAAAGACTACAAAGCATATATTCCATATGTAAAAACAAAATACGATGATTTTGAAACTCAATATTTCAATTCTTTTGAAAATACCTATGCTCATGTTTTACTATCGGATATAGATCCTAAACGATTGATGTTTACTCCGGTAATTGTGGAACTCGATGGAGGCAAGAAATTATGTATTGCCGAGTCCGACCTCGAAAGTTACCCGGGTATGTTTCTGCAAAATACCGATACCTCTGCTTCGCTGAAATCACATTTTGCCCCTTTACCAGCAGAGATGAAACAAGGTGGACACAATCAACTGCAACAAATTGTAACTAAACGCAAAGCATATATTGCCAAATGCAAGGCTAAAACCAATTTCCCGTGGCGTATCGCTATAGTTGCTACGGAAGATAAAGAACTGGCTGATAGTGATATGGTTTATAAATTAGCTTCACCTTCACGTGTCAACGAGATTTCTTGGATTAAACCCGGGAAAGTTGCCTGGGAGTGGTGGAATAATTGGGGAATTTACAATGTAGATTTTAAAGTAGGGATAAACAATGAAACCTATATGGCGTATATCGATTTTGCTTCCCGCAATAATGTAGAATATGTGATTCTGGATGAAGGTTGGGCGGTAAACTTACAGGCAGATTTATTTAAGGTAGTGCCGGAAATAGATTTGAAAAAATTGGTTGAGTATGCTCGTGCAAAGAATGTAGGACTGATACTGTGGGCTGGCTACTACGCTTTTGAACGGGATATGGAACGGATTTGTAAGCATTATTCTGAAATGGGAATAAAAGGATTTAAAATAGATTTTATGGATAGGGATGATCAGTATATGGTTGATTTTCATTATAAAGCAGCTGAACTAACTGCAAAATATAAGCTTATGGTCGATTTTCACGGAACGTATAAGCCAACCGGATTGAATCGGACTTATCCAAATGTAATCAATTATGAAGGAGTACACGGATTGGAGCAACTAAAATGGTCGGATATAAATACCGATCAGGTTACTTACGATGTAACCATGCCGTTTATCCGCATGGTTGCAGGTCCTGTTGATTATACGCAGGGAGCGATACGCAACTCTACCCAAAAAACATTCCGCCCGATAAACAGCGAGCCCATGAGTCAAGGAACGCGTTGCCGGCAATTAGCTCAATACGTAATTTTTGAATCGCCGTTAAATATGCTTTGCGACAGCCCGAATAGTTATGAGCGAGAAAGAGAATGTACAGAATTTATAGCTCACATCCCGACTATATGGGACAATACCATTGTCCTGAACGGAAAAATAGGCGAATACATTTCAATAGCACGTCAGAAAGAGGACCTTTGGTATGTCGGTTCACTTACCAATTGGGATGAACGAACATTATCACTCGATCTCACATTTCTCGGTAAAGGAAACTGGCAAGCTGAAGTCTTTCAAGACGGAGTAAATGCCGGTACAATCGCATCAGACTATAAAAAAGAAATCATCAGTATTCCGGCAGACCGAAAATTAAATATATTGATGGCGGGAGGCGGAGGATATGTCATGAAAATTTTTAAAAAACAAGATTCTTAATCTATTATGAATAAAACCAAAAGTATCCTTATCGTATTATTATTCAGCCTTATTTGTAAAGATATTCCGGCGCAAGAACTGATGACTAACATTTATGGCAGGGAAATTCAATCCTTAAACGGCAAATGGGATGCCATTATTGACTTGTACGATCAGGGTCGCAAGAACAAAATATTTCTTAATCAAAAACCTCAGGAGAAAACCGATTTTTTTGAATATTCGTTCGAACACGGTTTACGTCTGCATGTCCCATCGGATTGGAACAGCCAAATGCCCGAATTGAAATACTACGAGGGAACCGTTTGGTACGCCCGTAGATTTGACGCGCCTATTCAGAAAAACAAACAACTCTTCGTTTATTTTGGCGCGGTCAACTATCGTTGCCGTGTGTATTTAAACGGTAAAGAAGTGGGACGTCACGAAGGAGGATTCACACCTTTCCAATTTGACATTACCGATGTAGTAAAAGAAAAAGATAACTTTTTAGCTGTTGAAGTAAATAATTCGCGGACTACCGATGCCATCCCTGCAATGTCATTCGATTGGTGGAATTACGGTGGAATAACACGTGATGTTTTTTTAGTAACAGTTCCCCAAACCTACATTCAAGACTATTTTGTTCAATTAGATAAGTATAAACCGGATAAGATTGATGTTTGGATACGACTTTCAAAATTCGGTAGCAGAATACCGGTTCAGGTAGAAATTCCGGAACTTAAGATAAGACAAAGCCTTGCAACTGATGATAGCGGAAATGCAAAAATATCTTTTAATGTAAAAAAGATACAGCGCTGGTCGCCGGATTCGCCTAAACTATACAAAGTTATCGTTTCATCTCCTGAAGAGAAAATCGAAGAAATGATTGGCTTCCGCAATATTTGGGTAGAGGGAGAAGACATTTATCTAAACGACAAACCAATTTTTCTTAAATCAATCAGTTTTCACGAAGAAATCCCACAACGTAAAGGTCGCGCATTTTCAGAAGCGGACGCAATCATGTTGCTGTCGGAAGCAAAAGCTTTGGGATGTAATATGATACGTTTGGCACATTATCCTCAAAATGAATATACGGTAAGACTTGCCGAAAAAATGGGTTTTCTGCTTTGGGAAGAAATCCCCATTTGGCAGGGAATCGATTTTGAAAATGAGACTACAAAAATAAAAGCCGGAAGTATGATTCGAGAAATGATAACGCGTGATAAAAATCGTTGCGCAATAGCATTTTGGGGGGTTGCTAACGAAACACAGCCTTCGGAATCACGCAATAAATTTCTTAAATATCTTATTGGGTGTTGCACCGAAATAGATACTACACGCCTGATGACTGCGGCTTTTGATCTTGTTCGTTTTGACAACCAAAGACAAGTGTTTTTTATGAACGACCCATTCATCAAAGAGCTGGACGTTATTGCCATAAACAAATACATGGGATGGTACCACAAGTGGCCCATAGAGCCCGAAAAAGCCATCTGGGATGTAGCTGAAGGACAACCTCTGATTATATCCGAATTTGGAGGCGAGGCTCTCTATGGGCAGTCCGGCGATAAAGAAGTCGCCGGCTCTTGGAGCGAAGATTATCAAGCTAAGTTGTATGATGATAATATTGCCATGTTTAATAATATCCCGAATCTACGAGGTGTTTCTCCTTGGATTCTGTTCGATTTCCGTTCTCCATTCCGCTTTCATCCAACCAACCAAGAAGGCTGGAATCGAAAAGGTTTGGTGTCGGATCAGGGATACCGTAAGAAAGCATGGTACATCATGAAAAAATATTTCGATAATAAGTAGCAAACAGCAGACATCGGAGGCTAATAGCATGAAAAGCATACGTATAAATATTTTTTTCTTCTCTTTGATATTCACTATCTTGTGTAATGCACAACGAACTGAATTTTTATTAGAAAAGAACTGGAAATTCACGAAAGGGGATTATTCCGAAGCAAAAAAAACAGATTTCGATGATACAAGTTGGGACGTTATTGCCATACCTCATGACTGGGCTATCTATGGACCTTTTGACCGAAATAATGATTTACAGAAAGTAACGGTTACACAGAACTTAGAAACAATTTCGACCGTTAAAACCGGTCGTACGGGAGGATTACCATACATTGGTACAGGATGGTACAGAAATTATTTTGACATTGAAGCTTTCGACCCTGACGCTCAGGAAGTGAGACTTTTGTTTGATGGAGCCATGAGCGAAGCACGTATTTTTGTAAACGGACATGAAGTCTGTTTCTGGCCCTATGGATACAATTCTTTTCATTGCGATGTTACGAAGTATTTGAACACGGACGGTAAAAACAATTTGCTGGCTGTACGGTTAGAAAATCTTCCGGAATCATCCCGCTGGTATCCGGGTGCAGGTTTATATCGCAATGTTCACGTTATTAAAACCAATAAAGTACACGTCCCTATTTGGGGTATGCATGTAACTACTCCATTTGTATCAGAGGAATATGCCTCTGTAAACCTGAAAACAACGGTAAGCAACAACAACGGCGAAAACATTCGGATCGTAACTCGGATAACCGATAAAAATGGAAATATTATAGTAAGTCGGGATGATATGCAAAAATTAAATCCGGATAAAACTTTCGAACAGAATTTTATAGTAGATAATCCGGCATTATGGTCGCCCGAAAATCCGCATCTGTATAAAATAACTTCCAAAATTTATCACAACAAAAAGTTGGTCGATGAATATAGCCTATCATTCGGCATTCGAGATATTAAGTTTATTGCCGATAAAGGATTCTTTCTGAATGGGAAAAAAAGAAAATTTAAAGGAGTTTGCAATCATCATGATTTAGGTCCTCTTGGTGCTGCCGTCAACGAAGCGGCACTCCGCCATCAATTGACTTTATTGAAAGATATGGGTTGTGATGCCATCCGCACTACGCATAATATGCCTACTCCGGAGTTAGTACGATTGTGCGACGAAATGGGGTTTATGATGGTTGTAGAAAACTTTGACGAATGGGATATTGCCAAGTGTAAAAACGGCTATCACCGTTTTTTCAACGAGTGGGCAGAGAAAGACATGGTAAACATGCTACATAATTTCCGTAATAATCCATCCGTTGTAATGTGGAGTATAGGCAATGAAGTACCCAGTCAGTGTGATAGTGAAGGCTATAAGGTATCGGATTTTTTACAAAATATTTGCCATCGTGAAGATCCAACACGTCCTGTTACTTCCGGTATCGATCAAGTTTCCTGTGTATTGAACAACGGATTCGCCTCTTCAATCGAAATACCGGGACTTAACTATCGCACAAAACGCTACGTTGAAACGTATGAAAATACGCATCAAAATTTCATTTTAGGTTCAGAGACAGCTTCAACCGTTAGTTCAAGAGGAGTTTACAAATTTCCTGTCATAAAAAAAGTCGGTGCTTTATACAAGGACAATCAATCATCTTCATACGATTGGGAATATTGCCCGTGGTCTAATATCCCCGATGAAGATTTTGCTTTAGCCGATGATTATGAATGGACTTTGGGGCAGTTTGTTTGGACAGGCTTTGATTACCTCGGCGAGCCTACGCCATACCATACTGATGCTTGGCCAAGTCATAGTTCCATGTTCGGAATTATCGATCTGGCAAGCATTCCTAAAGACCGCTACTATCTCTACCGTAGCGTATGGAACCAAGAAAAAAGTACACTTCATATTGTTCCGCATTGGACATGGACGGGACGCGAAAATGAAACCACCCCGGTTTTTGTATATACGAGTTATGATTCAGCCGAATTATTTGTCAATGGTAAAAGCTACGGACGGAAATCGAAAAACAGCAAATCGTTCGATGACCGATATCGACTCCGGTGGATGGATGCAGTATATGAACCTGGCGAACTCAAAGTAGTAGCTTACGATAAAAACGACAACGTAGTGGCGAGCAAAACGATAAAAACAGCCGGAAAACCTTACCAAATAGAATTAATCCCCGATAGGACCCTATTGTATGCCAATGGTAGAGATTTAGCTTACGTCAATGTCCGTGTTGTAGATAAAAATGGCAACTTGTGTCCACATGACTCAAGAACGATTCGATTTGTAGTAAAAGGAGAAGGTAAATACCGTGCATCAGCTAACGGAGACCCCACTTCTTTAGAATTATTCCATCTGCCAAGTATGTCGGTGTTCCAAGGCCAATCGACAACTATCGTTCAGTCGGGAGAAAAATCGGGAGAATTGATATTGGAAGCAAAAGCGAAAGGATTGAAGACTGCAATTCTGAAAATTAATATCGAATAAGACAATTCCCGAATTAAATAACCTGAATAAGAAATAAAAAATGTAGATATGAAACTGTATTATGGGTTAAGTTGTATCATGATTATTCTCATGGTAAGCGGTTGCGTAAAAGAACAAAAATTGGAGAAAGTTATTAACGATGCGTTAGATTTTTCCGAAAAACAAAGCCTGTTAATGGCGGAGAAATACGCGGATAAAGATAGCGTTTTACCCCGTTCGTACGTTGACGGCAACGACATTTATTCCGATTCTCGTTGGTGGTGTAGTGGGTTTTACCCAGGTGTTCTGTGGTATATCTATGAGAACAGTAAGAACCAGGACGTACTCAAATATGCCAGAGAGTACACACAAAGGGTAGAAAGAGAGCAATATACGACCGATAATCACGATGTGGGGTTCATGTTATACTGCAGTTTTGGTAACGGATTCCGATTGACCGGGGATGAAACTTACAAAAAAGTCTTACTCACAGGAGCTAAATCATTATCCACTCGTTATCATCCAAATGTCGGACTAATCAAATCTTGGGATCATAATAAAGATATTTGGCAGTATCCGGTTATCATCGACAACATGATGAATTTAGAATTATTGTTGTGGGCTGCCAAATACTCAGGAGACTCAGCATTTGTCAAAATGTCGCTATCCCATGCCGATAAAACCATGAAACATCATTTCCGACCGAATCACAGTTCCTATCATGTGGTATCCTATGACACCATAACCGGATTACCGCATCACAAACAAACACATCAAGGTTATGCCGACGAATCATCCTGGAGTCGCGGTCAGAGTTGGGGTTTGTATGGCTATACTTATCTGTACAGAGAATTGAATGATAAACGTTATCTCGATCAGGCGGTTAATATTGCTGATTTTTTAATTTCTCACTCCCGTATGCCCGAAGATTACATCCCTTATTGGGATTACGACTCGCCTGACATTCCGAAGACTTACAGAGACGCGTCAGCCGCATGTATCATGGCATCAGCATTAATCGAATTAAGTGATTTTGTTGACCCCGAATCAGCTCAAAAATACCTGAAAGTCGCTGAAAAGCAAATCAGAATATTAGCGTCTCCCGCCTATTCTGCTAAGTTGGGTGAAAATGGATGTTTTATTCTCAAACACAGTATAGGAGCGTATCCTTCTAGCTCTGAGGTAGATGTTCCTCTGACCTATGCTGATTATTATTATGTTGAAGCACTTTCACGATTCAAAAAGAAATTATCAAATACCAAGAAGTGATCCGAACATTCTTTACATATAGCACCTGCATGATACTGCTTTTCTCTTGTAAAATGGAGAGTGAAAATAATGCTTTCATCCCTGGAGAATTGTGGCTTGATAATAATGGAATTCACATCAATGCGCACGGAGGCGGTATTTTATATGAAAAAGGACGTTACTTCTGGTTTGGAGAACACAAGACATCAGGTAGTACGGGTAATGTTGCCAACATCGGCGTACATTGTTATTCTTCAGAAGATCTGTACAATTGGAGCGATGAAGGTATTGTGCTGACCGTTGATCCGGAAGGTTCGGGTAGCGATATCGAAAAAGGCTGTATTCTCGAACGCCCCAAAGTAATTAAAAATCACAAAACCGGTAAATATGTGATGTGGTTTCATTTGGAACGTAAGAATAATAATTATTCAGATGCACTCTGTGGCATTGCTGTAAGCGATCATATTACCGGACCCTATCAATATCTACACTCGATAAGACCTAATGCGGGCTTTTATCCTCTCAATGTCAAGAAAATACCTAAACGAGAAACAACCATTAAAGAGTTAAAATTCAACGGTGGAAGTCTGCCTGCCGATGTGGATATTCTCGATATCTTGTGTAGGGATTTATCTGAGGGACAGATGACCAGGGATATGAATTTATTCGTTGATGATGATCAGAAAGCCTATCATATTTATTCTTCCGAAGAAAACAGCACATTGCATATTGCAGAATTGACAGATGATTACCTGTCTCATTCCGGAAGATATATCCGTTGTTTCCCCGGTAAATTCATGGAAGCTCCTGCACTATTCAAAAGAAAAGGGAAATACTACCTGATGATGTCGGGATGTACCGGCTGGTATCCGAATCAAGCTCGATCAGCAATAGCTGATTCAATTATGGGCGAATGGATTGAATTAGGCGATCCGTGTGTGAACGATACGACACATACAACCTTTCACTCGCAAAGCACCTGTATATTTCCCGTTCAAGGAACTGAAGATACATTTATTTACATGGGAGACCGCTGGAATCCGGAAGATGCTATAGATGGAAGGTACGTTTGGCTTCCCGTAAAATTTGAAGAAAATCGTTTTTTTATCGAATGGAAAGATTTGTGGAAAAAAGATGTATTTAATTCGTTGTAAAACAGATAAAAATAGAAACGGGAATAGAAGAAGAAAAATGAAAATTAAAACACAGATGTTGAGGCTTATTTACTCATTTATATTGATTAGCTTGTTTGGGAATCTTTCCGGACAAACAGTTGAAATTGATTTGTCGGGGCAATGGGGATTTCAAACGGATGTGATGGATTTCAGAAGAGGTTCATTATCTCCACGATATAATCATAAATTACAGGGAAAAATTGTTCTTCCGGCAATAACCGATGATTTTCAGATAGGTTATAAATCTCCCTATCGACATATCGATCGTTTGACCCGTAAATTTGAATACATGGGACCGGCTTGGTATCAGCGTGACATAACGATTCCTACCGAATGGGAAGGCAAACGAATACATGTCTATTTTGAAAGAACCCATTGGCTGAGTTCAGTCTATGTAGATACAAAAGAAGTAAGTAGTATTGATTATGTCAGTGTACCTCATGTTCACGATCTTACCCATTTCGTAACTCCAGGTAAGACTCATCGAATTACAGTCTGTATTGATAATCGCTTTCAATACGACACGCATAAATGGAACCATGCACATACCGAATTTACACAAATCAACTGGAACGGAATACTCGGCGAGATGAAGTTGATAGCTTTGGATCCCGTTTATCTCGACGATTTACAGGTTTATCCCGACATCACTGATAACTCGGTAAAAGTAAAAATACAAATAAATAATTATTCAAGGTTTCAATTCGAAGGAAAAGCCGTTTTTTCTATTCGGGGAGATAAATATAACTTAAAAAGAGAAATTACCGTTACCGGAAAAGATTCGGTCATAATACACGAAGAGAAAATGTTATTAGGCAAAAATGTAAATTTATGGGATGAATTTAATCCTAATCTTTATACCGTAGACTGTAGTTTAACAGCCAAGAACAAAGAGAAAACGTATAAAGACGAGAAAGCGACAACTTTCGGTATGCGGGAAGTAAAACAAGGTAAAAATCATATTTTAATTAATAACAAACCTGTACATTTGAGAGGAAATGTTGAAAATGCCGTATTTCCCAAGACAGGTTATGCGCCTGTGGACGATGCATCGTGGGAGCGTTTGATGTTGATTCTGAAAGCTTATGGAATGAACCACATGCGTTTTCACTCTTGGTGTCCTCCAAAAGCGGCATTTAGAATGGCTGACAAGCATGGTGTATATCTGGAAGTGGAAATGCCTATGTGGGGTAAAGACGCTGAACCGGACAAAAATCGATATAATTTCTTCCGACGCGAACAAGTAGCAATACTCAAAGAATACGGAAATCATCCTTCTTTTATTTTGTATTGTAACGGCAACGAGATAACCGGAAATTTTGATTTCATTGAAGAATTGACCGCTAATGGTCGTCAAATTGATAACCGGCATCTTTACAGTGGATCTACTGCGCGTACACGGATAAAGTCTGACCAATTTTATGTATCCCAACAAACAAATAAAGGACCGGTCAAAGTTTACGAAGGACTACCATATACCAACTGGGACAGAAGCATGGAATCTGATATTGATATCCCCGTTATTTCACATGAATCCGGTCAGCGTTGTGTTTATCCTAATTTTGAAGAAATAAAAAACTTTACGGGACCTGTCGAAGCGAGAAACTTTGAAGTATTTAGAGAGATGCTGACAACAAACGGAATGCTTGATCAAGCTCATGACTTTTTTCGGGCTTCGGGAGCGCTTACCGTAGTCGAATACAAAGCTGTCATCGAAGCATTGCTCAGATCCGGTAAATCTGCAGGTTTTCAATTACTGTCTATCAACGATTTTCCCGGTCAAGGCTATGCTCCCGTAGGGTTACTTGATCCTTTTTGGGAATCAAAAGGGTTGATAAAATCTGAAAAATTTAGAGAATTTTGTGCCCCTACGGTAGCATTACTTCGTTACGCGAAGAGTACATTTTATACAAATGAAACTTTTTCGGCAAAAGCGGAGATATACAATTACAGCAATGCTGAAATAAAAAATGCAAAAATAACGTGGAATGTAACCGACAACTCCGGAAAAATACTCCGGAAAGGGAGATTAAAAACACAAACCATAGCCAATAACGGAGTTTTTCCGATAGGCGAGTTTGGTTTTAACCTCAAAGGGATTAGTTCTCCAGAAAAGCTTTCGGTAAACCTTTTCATCAACGAAGACATCCGAAATAGCTGGAATATATGGGTATATCCTTACCATAATGACTATATGAATTCGACCGATGATATTTTATATACAAAAGAATTTAACGAGCAGGCAAAAACACAATTGTCTCTGGGAAAAACGGTTGTTCTTTATCCCATGCCTGATAAAGTAAAAGGTCGTAAATCCACTTTTCATAATCACTTTTGGAATCCCATCATGTTTGCCTGGGCTCCTATGACAATTGGTTGCCTGATTCATGAAAAGCACCCGGTTTTTGATCATTTTGTTACAGCTTATCATACGGATTGGCAGTGGTGGGACATTCTTGAGTACGCGAAAGTTATAGAAATGAAAAATACCCCGAATGAGTTACGTCCTTTCATACAAGTAATAGACAGCTATGACAATAACGAAAAACTTGGAATTGGCTTTGAAGTAAAAATGGATAAAGGAAAATTACTTGTGCTGGCACTGAATACGGAAAAGGATATGGAAAACCGTCCTGCTACCATGCAGTTACTAAAGAGTATCGACATGTATGTTAAAAGTGATAAATTCAATCCGGATGTAACAGTAGATGAAGATTTTATCCAGTCATTCTTATCATCATAACAAAAAGTAAATTTCAAACTAATGAGAACAGTTTTCAACATACTATTTTTTCTGATATCCCTCTGTGCTTGTTTTGCTCAGGAAATTCACATTACAGAATTTGCTGATTTGAATCTGATTTACGGCAGAAAAATGTTTTCAGATAATTTGGTACCCATGAACGAATTGGGAATTGATTTTGGATACGTTCTGTATGAATCAGATATATCAATTGAATCTGAAGAACAAGTGCTATATGTAGAAAATATACGGGATTTTGCCACAGTGTATCTTGATGAAATATTACAAGGAACAATTACAGATGATCAAAAACAAGTAAATCTGAGATCAAAACCCGGAAAATATAAATTGAGATTATTTGTTGAGAATATAGGTCGAATTACCTACGGTCCCGAGATTTTGGATAATTTGAAAGGGATTTTTGGCAAGATCCTTTTGGAAGGAAAAACAATTAATGATTGGACTATGACCGAGTTGAACGTAAGATCATGTGATGTCGAACAACTAAAATTTTCTGACTTCAATGAAAAAACAATTCCGGGATTCTTCAGGTCGTATTTTTCAATAGGTAACCCCAAAGACAAATACCTTGACACTTCAGGATTGGGAATGGGAGAAGTCTGGATTAATGGAGAATATACCGGCTCGTTCTGGGAAAAGGAGAAGCTACAATCCATACTGATTCCGGCATCAATCCTAAAAAAAGGGAAGAATGAAATCGTCATTTTCGAAATGAAAAATAACAAAAAAAATTCATTGCGACTAACCGACGAACCTGTATTTAAATAGAGTATATCGAAATACTGCGTCCTATATGGTAAAAATGCTTGCTTGGTAATTTTAAACGACCCTTTAACGAATATTTACAAATAAACAGCCATGTAAACTAACGGGGACACACAAGGGGATGATTGATGGCGTGTTCCATGTGCCCTTAATGAAAAAATAAAAAATAAACACATGAAAACAAACAGAACATTTCTCTTGGTATCAGTCGCCTTGCTGACCATGGGTCTATTCGCACAAAACAAGAAAGGAATGCCCTTATACAAAAATCCTAAACAAAATATAGAAAAGCGGGTAAATGATTTATTGTCCAGAATGACCCTGGAAGAAAAAGTATTCCAGCTGAACCAGTATACACTCGGACGTAATGATAACAAGAACAATATAGAGGATGTGCTGAAACAAAAGCCGGCAGAGTTGGGTTCGGTTATCTACTTCAACAGCGATCCGAAACTTCGAAATGAAGTGCAACGTCAGGCAATGGAAAAATCGCGTCTGGGTATCCCGATGATATTCGGATACGATGTTATCCATGGTTACAGAACTGTTTATCCGATATCTCTGGCGCAGGCATGTTCGTGGAATCTGGATCTGGTGGAGCAAGCCTGTGCGATCGCAGCACAAGAAGCTAGAATGTCTGGTGTTGACTGGACTTTCTCTCCTATGATCGATGTAGCACGTGATGGACGTTGGGGACGGGTAGCCGAAGGATATGGTGAAGACCCTTATACAAATGCGGTTTTCTGTGTGGCTTCGGTAAAAGGTTATCAGGGAAAAGACATGTCTGATCCTAAGAAAGTAGCGGCCTGTCTTAAACATTATATTGGTTACGGAGCTTCGGAGGGTGGACGTGATTATGTCTATACCGAAATTTCTGACCAGTCGTTGTGGGATACCTATTTGCCACCTTATGAAGCCGGAGTTAAAGTCGGAGCAGCAACACTGATGAGTTCTTTCAACGACATAAGCGGAACGCCCGGTACTGCTAATGCATACATCCTGCGGGACATATTAAAAAACCGTTGGAAACACGATGGTTTTGTCGTTTCCGATTGGGGAGCCATTCAGCAACTCAGGTCTCAGGGAGTGGCATGTAATAAAAAGGAAGCTGCACTTAAAGCTTTTACTGCCGGTGTGGAAATGGACATGATGAATAATTGCTATGATATGCATTTGGCTGAATTGGTAAAGGAAGGAAAAGTACCAATGTCGATGCTCGATGATGCGGTAAAACGTGTGTTGCGAGTGAAATTTCGCCTGGGACTTTTTGAAAATCCGTATACTCCAGAAACAGATGAAAAAGAACGTTTCCTCTTACCCGCCAGTTTGAAGATTGCTGAACAACTGGCAGAAGAGTCGCTGGTGTTGCTTAAAAATGAAAATAATACCTTGCCCTTGTCGGGTCAAACGAAGATAGCCGTAATAGGACCATTGGCAAAAAGCAGGTGGCATTTGCTGGGTTCCTGGGCAGCACATGGAAATACGGATGATGTGATAACGATTTATGATGGACTGGAAACTGAATTGGGAAATAACGTTCAGCTTTCGTATGCTGAAGGATGCGCATTTGATGGTAATGATACATCAAAATTTGCCGAAGCTCTGGATGCCGCAACAAAATCGGATGTCGTAATTCTTTGTCTGGGAGAGAAAAAAGACTGGAGTGGAGAAAATGCATCACGTTCGACTATCGCTTTACCCAAGGTCCAGGAGGATTTGGTAATGGAATTGAAAAAGGCAGGTAAACCGCTTATTTTACTGCTTTCAAGCGGACGTCCACTCGAACTTAACAGATTAGAACCGTTGAGTGATGCCATGGTAGCAATATGGCAGCCTGGTATTATGACGGGCAAAGCCGTTGCGGGCATACTAAGCGGACGGGTGAATCCATCCGGAAAGTTATCGATGACATTTCCATATTCGACAGGACAAATTCCGATCTATTACAATGCTCGACAGAGTGCTCGTACACACCAGGGTAAATATCAGGATATACCGACCACTCCTCTTTATGGCTTTACCCACGGTTTGAGCTATACAAATTACGTGTACGGTGACATGAAGGCTTCTGCAACAAAAATAAAACGCGGAGACAAATTGTCGTTTGATATTGCTGTTACAAACTCAGGAAAAATGGATGGAAAAGAAACTGTACACTGGTTTATATCTGATCCTGTCTCAACGATATCCCGACCGGTAAAGGAGCTGAAATATTTTGAAAAGCAGTTGTTAAAGGCCGGAGAAACCAAGGTGTTCAGGTTTGAAGTTGATTTAATGCGTGATTTCGGGTTCGTGGATAGCACTGGTAAACGCTTTTTAGAATCGGGTGATTATTATGTGATGGTAAAAGATAAGAAAATAAAAATAGAATTAGTGGATTAGCCCTTTGAAGAATCTTAAAATCAATATTATTATGAAAAATCGGAATTATGCATTGCATACCACCATGCTGGTCATGATTTTTCTGACGCAATGGCCTTCATTTCTGAATGCTAATAATATGATCAGTTGGGATGGAGTTAATGATTTATGGGAAATTCAGGTTGTCAGAAATAACTCAAATGAGATAGTTAAAAATGAAATTGTGAATGATAATTTATTTTCATTGGAAGGACTGGAAAGTAATGTGGAGTATTATGTTAAAGTCAGGACAATCAATATGGTTTACTCTGGCTGGGTCAGTTCCGGTGTTTTCACACTGACATCTACTACCACATTTAATCCCCGGTTGGGTACCAATCTGGTATTTAAATGTGAAAATCAAACCCTGAAAATAATTTCGGAAGTGGAGTAGCCGGTGAAAATTTTCAGTCTGGATGGCAGCCTCAAGCGCGATGTCGGTCTATTAAAAGGAGAGACAATCGTAAGAGGTCTTGAAAAAGGAATATACCTGATTAATAATCAAAAAATAGCAATACGATAGCTTGTATCTGAAAATGAATAAAAGATAAAGGTTATGAAGAAATTTGATTTTCTCGTTCAATCGTTTTTGTTGACCGTTACTTTGGTCTTGCTGAGCGTAATGTCTTACGCTTCGGACGATTTTTGTGCCTGGGAGTTAAAAACCGGACACAACGGGATTACAGGGACTCCGCTTGCATTCACGGAAAAATCGATGACGCTTGAACTCTGGCTGAATATGGCTGAAGGGAAAAACGAAACAGAAAAAATGACTATTCTGGGAACCATGGATAACAACAACCGGGGAGTACTTTTAAGTTTAAGAAAAAATGCGGAGAATAATAACGCGCTGGAGATACGCTTTTTTGCTGTTAATCCGCAAAAAGCAAACATCTTGTTTTTTATTCCTGTAAGCGAGTTTACCGGGAAATGGGGACATTTGGCTTTTGTTGTTTCAGAAGCGGAAAATAAGGCATACGCTTATGTGAATGGGAACCTTTATAGTGCGACGACAGCTACCGGAGGATGGATTGGCAATTCCAATATTGCCCTGTCGATTGGAAGTTGGTACAGCGACCCCAAGCTCTACGGAAAAATAGCTGATGTGCGTGTTTGGAAAACTGCCCGCACGGCAGATGAAATAAAAATAAATTTCAGAAAGCATATTGAGGAGAACAATCCGGATTTGGTTGTTAATTATCAATTTACTTCATATCAAAGGGAAATAAGCAATGTGGCTGGTTCGTCCAATCATGCAGTCTGTAATCCGGAACTTAACTGGAATCTCTATCATGGACATGAAATTCTGGTCCAAAAACCGACTGATATCTTGATAAATCAGTATACAGTTACCTGGAGCGGTAAAAATACTTTAGCTGCTGATAATGAAATAACGGGGAATTACATTGTAACGATAGAGCCGGAAACCGGAAAAAATCTGCGTAATCCATTGACCGGATGGGTGCTTTACGGAAGTCCGGGGTCGGCATCCGACTTTTGGATCAAACTTGATAATATAAGTGTTCCCGGCGTAAGTAATCCTGTTCAGATTGCTGATTATGCCAATACGCTCTATATCCGTACAAGCTGGACGACCTTAAATCCGAGTGAAGGAGTTTATGGCTGGAATACAAACACCGGACTTAAATGGATGATCGATAACGCACGCCAGAGAGGAATGAGATTGGCTTTCCGGGTTGTTGTTGACAGCAGGGATAAAAGTGAGGATTTTACGCCTAAATATGTGAAAGACGCAGGTGCAGAGGGCTTCACTTCAGGCTCGAATAATCAACGTTGGTCTCCTTATCCCGATGATCAGGTTTTTCAGGCGAAATATGCAAAATTCGTGGAAGCTTTTGCTCAAAAGTTTAATGATCCAGATGTGGTTGAATTTATTGATGGGTTTGGTTTGGGCTTATGGGGCGAAGCTCATAATATGAGATATAAAAATTATTCGAATAGGGAAAATGTTTTAAAATGGGTGGTTGATTTATATACAAAGCATTTCACTAAAATTCCATTGGTCATTAATTACCACCGGCTTATTGGTACGGAGAAAAGTTGGGGAAGCCCTGACGCTGATTCGGAAAGACTACTGGAATATGCCTTCAACAAAGGATACGTACTACGTCAGGATGCCTTTGGTATGACGGATTATTATCAGCAATGGGAAAAAAATATTGTCGCGAAGTGGGTTTTCAAACGACCGATCATCATGGAAGGTGGATGGGTTACCAACTCGCACAGTTGGTGGAACGACCCACGCGGTTATGTAACGGTAGCCGATGTTCGGCAGGGTGAGTTCGACGATTCAAAAGAAGCCCGTGTAAACACGATGGATTTTCGCATTAATGAAGTCTTCACATGGTTTGAGTCATCCTTTAATTTGGTTAAAGAATTTATTGCCGAAGGAGGCTACCGACTTTATCCAGACCGCTTATCACTTCCTAAAGAAGTAAATAGTGGCTCCACAATAACAATAGCGCACCGCTGGAATAATCTGGGTTGGGGATATTGTCCTACAAATATCTCAGCATGGAATCAGAAATATAAAGTTGCTTTTGGTTTGATGGATAGCAATGACAATGTAGTCGCCAGTATGGTAGATAACCAGACTGATTTGTCGAAATGGCAGAAAGGTACGCCTTCTTCTTATGTGTTTACAACATCAATCAGCGGAGTTCCTGCCGGTTTGTATAAATGGGTTGCTGCCATTGTGGATGTAACTAAAAACAACGTACCCGGAATTCAAATATCGGCAAAAGAGAATATAACTGCTACGGGATGGCTGCAATTGTTTGACGTGAAAATAAAATAATCAGTATGAACAAAAGGAAAATAAAGTTCCGGATTTATTATTAATAATCTTTTAAAATTAAATGTATGATGAGAAATGTTAACCCTGTTTTTCGTTTAGTATCAGTTACATTATTGGTACTTGTAAATGTATTATTTGTACATGCAGAAAAAGGAGACTTTGGTGCATGGGAGCTTAAAAGCGGGCATGGTGGCATGTCTTGCGGAACCGTTGGCTTTGCGGAGAAATCAATAACAATTGAATTCTGGATGTATCTGAATTCAGCAGATGTTGAAAAGATTGCTATTTTAGGAACTTCAGGTACTGACGCAGGATTTTTAGTCAGTGTAAGGGCTAATTCGGCAAATGCCGGTGCGCTTGAATTGAGGTTGTTTGCGAAAGACACAGAAAAAAATACAGCACACTTTTATATTCCCCGCGAATATTTTGTAGACAAATGGGTGCATGTTGCCTACGTAATCTCAGCTGAAGAAGAAAAGGCTTATGCATATCTGAATGGAGGCTACTTTGCAGAAAAAGATGCTATCGGAGGTTATTTTGGGAACAGCACAACTGCATTGGGTATCGGACAATGGTGGAGCGATCCTAAGCCTTACGGTAAGTTAGCGGAAATCCGCATTTGGAATATTGCCCGTACCGGGGATGAAATAGCTGCAAACTACAACAGACCTCTGACCGGAACTGAAGACGGCTTGTATATTTATTACAACTTCGATGATTTCGCTCAGATAATAAGTAACGTTGCTAACCCTGGTACCAATAATGGTTCTTTGTCACCTGCTGCAACCTGGAGCGATGTGCATGCTTACGAAGTGCTATCCGCTATTCCGGCAAACTTATCGTTAACTGCGAATACACTTACCTGGAATGGAACGGCAGAAAATTTTGAACTGGAAGTCGTTGAGAAAGGAACAAATAATGTTGTTAAAACGGATGTTGTTACCGAAAACTCTTACTCGCTGGCAGAACTGGGTCTTGATGGAAATAAAGAGTATTATGCAAATGTAAGAGCTAAGAATGCGCTGTTTTATTCGGGCTGGGCAACAACTAATTCGAGTACGTCGGGCATAGAGGATATGAATAGCAGCAACTTAACGGTGTTTACCCGGAATAATGCAATCATCGTTATTTCGGACGTTGTCCGCAAGCTTAATGTGTTTGCTGTTGATGGATGTTTGGTACGTTCTGTAAGTTTGTCGGTGGGAGAAAATGTGATTAGTAACATTTCGAGAGGGATGTATCTGATAGATAAACAGAAGGTTGTAGTTTATTGAGTCGTTTTCTTAATTTGATTTTTTCAAAAAATACAACCTTTAATAATTTAATAAAAACTAAAGAAATGAAAATGTTAAATATGAAATTATTACCGCTAATCTTATTTCTTACGGTTTGCCTTACCGGTAATGCAGAAACAATTAAAATCTTAGCTATCGGGAATAGTTTTTCCGAAGATGCTGTTGAAAACTACTTATACGATCTGGGACAAGCAGATGATGTTACTTTCATCATCGGAAACATGTATATTGGCGGATGTAGCTTGGAAACACACTGGAATAATGCAAGTAATAACAGTGCAGCGTACGACTACCGTAAAATAGTAAATGGAGTTAAAACCAGTACAGCAAGTACAAAGTTGGAAACAGCGATTGCGGATGAAGATTGGGATTACATTACTTTTCAACAGGTAAGTCAAAACTCCGGAATGTACAGTACCTATTTTCCTTATTTAACCAATTTGTTGGCTTATGTAAAAACGAAAGCTACCAATCAGAATGTAAAATACGCTTTACACATGACATGGGCATATCAGCAAAACTCTACCCACTCAGGTTTCACTAATTACAACAAAGACCAGCTGACGATGTATAACGCCATACTTGATGCGGTCAGTCGCGTTGCGACTGACGAAAATATCAACATCGTTATTCCATCCGGAACGGCAATCCAAAATGCCCGCACAAGTTTCATCGGCGATAATCTTTGTCGTGACGGATATCATCTGGATTATAACATCGGGCGTTATACTGCTGCATGTACGTGGTATGAAAAAATAACCGGAAAGAATGTACTTAGTAATACATATTCCCCTCCAAGTCTTTCGGCAAGAAATGCTGAAGTTGCCCGTAAGGCTGCTCACAGTGCCGTACAGGATCCGTTAAAAGTTACAGATGTGGTTGTTGAATTGGAACAACCAACTGGAAATTTTAACGCGTGGAATCTTACCACAGTTGGTCATAACGGATTAAATAGTGGGGTTCTTGCTTTCACTGAAAAAAGCATGACATTGGAAACTTGGCTTTATATTGATGATACCGGTGGTAACAATAAAACCGGCGTCAATGTCATATCGAACCGACACAATGGTAACCAGGGCTTTTCGGTTAATTTAGCGAATAACAGTGCAACCAGTACCGTAGATGTAAGATTTGTTTTTAAGAACACTAAAAATGACGGAACTTACGATCAAGCTTTTGCGATTTACTTACCTCGTGCTGCATTTTCAAATCAATGGGGACATTTGGCTTTTGTAATTTCCTCGGATGAATTAAAAACTTATGCTTATCTGAACGGTGAACTTTATGATGTCATTGAAGACTTTTATACAAGCTGGGTCGGCAATCGGGTAACGGATCAGCTATGGATAGGACGTTGGTACACGAATGACCCTACTTTTTATGGTAAAATGGCCGACATTCGGGTTTGGACTGTTGCCCGCACAGCCGAAGAAATTGCGGAGAACTACAACCAACGCCTGAAAGGAATCGAAACCGGTTTGTATATTAATTACAATTTCGATGATTTCGATCAAACTGTCATAAATGTAGCTAATCCCGGTACTAACAACGGTTCTTTGCTTCCTGCCACTACGTGGACGACTATGCATTCGTATGAAGTTCTTTCCGAGAAACCTGTAAATCTGGCCATCGAGAGCAATATACTGACCTGGGAAGCCACAGGCGAAAGCTGGATGGTAGAATTTGTTGAAAAAACAAGTGAGAATATCTTGCTGAGTGAACAGGTAGAAACAACTTCTTTCTCACTTGCAAATCTGAATCTGCCAAATGGCGCAGATTATCGCATACGTGTGCGAACATTCAATAATCATGTCTATTCGGATTGGGCTTCCATTGATATGAAACCTACCGGATTAACTGGTGTAAAGGCGGATAAAACGCAGGTTTTTTATGAAGGAAATATACTTATTGTAGTTTCGGATGTTGCCCGTACTTTTAATTTATTTGCTGTTGATGGCCGTTTGATTCGTTCGGTAAATCTGATTGCAGGGAGAAACGAAATCGGAGACCTTGCAAGGGGATTTTATTTGGCTGAAAAGCAAAAAATAGTCGTAAAATAAACTGATTCCGAAAGGAATCATATCCAATTAATTACCAATTCAAAATTATTTATCATGAAAAAAATTAACTGTCTAAATCCAATGTTGCTGGTGTTTGCAACGATTACTTTGACGAGTATTTTTAACTCGCACGCTCAAACTAACTTTTATGCTTGGGATATGAGCACGGCAAGACCCGGTGTGACCGACGGTATATCCTGTGGAGCTCTCTCTTTTGCTGAAAAAGATTTTTCGATAGAGATGTGGCTCAATATTCCAACATCTAATTTTACCAATGGAGTAACAATTGCTTCAACAAGACATGACGGAGTAAAGGGCTTCAGCCTTGATGTCAGCAGTGATGGCAGACTCAGAGGTTTTTTCCGGAATGACGATGGTGATAAACTAAATGACAGGTCAGATTATGTTTTTCCGTTTTTCTTTGAAAAAGCAGATATCGTCGATAAATGGGTACATATCGCCATTGTTTTTTCATCGACTAATAATGTCGCACGCAGCTACTTAAATGGAGAAGTTTATGAAGATTTAGTAAAAAGTACTGATCCATATACACCGTATGAAATAGGATGGATTGGAAACCATACGAGTGCCATGCGTTTAGGATATTGGTATGCCGCAAGTGCTAAATTCTACGGAAAGATCGCCGATTTTCGTATTTGGTCAGTTGGACGAACAGACGCGGAAATCAAAGCCAACTACAATAAAAATCTCATAGGCACGTATGAAGATAATCCCGGATTATTTATAAATTATCGATTTTATACATACGAAAGAGGTTTTATCAATGACGCAAATCCTACGGTTACAACAAACAAAGGTTGGTGTAATCCGGAAACAAGCTGGAATACTTACTACACTCGTGAAACTTTGTCGGCTTATCCTCAAAATCTGGCTGAGAATGAACAAGTTCTTTCCTGGGATACCGGTGCCGGCGAATGGGAAGTGTCTGTATTTAAATCTGCAGATGATACCAAGGTGTTTACAGATACAATCACTACAAACTCGATCGCTGTAGATGAGATCGAAGTTCTCACGAACAATACCAGTTATTATGCGAAAGTGAGAACATTAAACAACGGTGTTTGGTCAGGACAAGTAACTTCTGAAGTCTTTACAGTTTCTAAAGTTCCGTCAGCCATTGATAGAATTAAAGATACAACGAAATTTCGTGTGAATAATGGTACTTTAATCATAATCGCCGAGCATCCTCAAACACTGAATATCTATGCTGTTAACGGACAGTTAATTCGTAGTGTCAATATCGTTGCGGGTGAAAATACCGTATCAAACTTATCTAAAGGCTTATATTTGGTTAATAATCAGAAAATAGTCATCAGATAACAAATTAATATTTTGAGTCCACTCCGAAAAACTCAATTTAACAATTCTCCCCTACCTTATAGGGCTTATGATTGGGATTTTTTCAGAGAAAAAGACTTTTCGAAGTGACTCATAATTTGTAAAAATTACAATGGGGCAAATAGGAAAAAATGCCCCATTGTTCTATTCTCTATGAACTCTGTTCCCCTAAAAAATAAAAAATAATCGTATGAGAATAATAACTACGCTTCCTTATTGGCTATTGATCTTAGCAATAGGTTTATTTAACGTGCCCGGTGCAAAAGCCGGAAGTGGCGATTTTGGCTCATGGAACTTAACTACCGATCACAACGGGTTGAACTGCGGTAATGTAACTTTCACGGAGAAGGAGCTTACTGTGGAGTTTTGGATTTACATAGATGAAAAGGATGGAAAAAATACAGATGGAACAGCCATCATAAGCAACAGGCATGATGGAAGTCATGGCTTTACTGTCAGCCTTAATAAAAACACTAAAAACCAGGATAAGATTGACCTTCGCTTTTGGTTTAAAACTGTCAATGATGCCATCTACGCTTTTTGGATACCCCGTGAAAATTTCTCCAACAAATGGAACCATGTGGCCTTTGTTATTTCATCAAAAGATAAAAAAGCATCGGCCTATTTGAATACGGAATTGTACAGTGTCATAGAAAACATCAACGGCGACTGGAAAGGAAACATCAGGACAGATGGTAACAATGTCGGCAACTTATGGTTGGCTTCCTGGTACACATCTCCGAAATTCAATGGAAAACTTGCCGATTTCAGGGTGTGGAATACGACACGAAGTATCGACGAACTAAAGGGGAACTATAAAAAGGTGCTTACAGGAAAAGAAACCGGCCTGCAAAAATACTATACTTTCGACGATGAGGTGTTTGCCCAAAAGCCGGTTAAATTTACTATTGTAAACGATAGCCTGACATGGACTGCCGAAGGTGAATCATGGGAAGTGGAAGTACGTTCATCGACCGATAACACTGTTCTAAAATCTGAGATTGTTACAGAAAAATCATATTCGCTGGCAGGTTTAGACGCTAACGGTGTTGTGTACGTGAGAACAATCAACGATGGATTCTATTCAGGTTGGGCTTTTAAATCCGATATTATTAAAGTGGGATGCGTGGGTGATAGTAATACTTACGGCGCGGAAGCTACCGATCGGTCGAGATATGCGTGGCCAATACAGATACGCGACATGTTAGGCGATAAATATGAAACCCGAAATTTCGGAGTCAACGGAGCACTTATGATGAACCATCTGAATGATGCATGGAAGAATAAAACCGCTTATAGTGATAATAAGGCTTATGATCCGGATATTATCGTAATCGCTTTGGGAACAAATGACTCGAAAGACGGTTATTGGGATGCTGTAAAGTTTAAGAAGTCATACATTGATTTGATTAACGAATTTAAAAGTTATTCTGCTGAACCGGAAATTTATATGGCAATACCTATCAGGGCGTATAGTAGTACATGGTCGATAAACGATCAGACTATACGGGAGCAAATAATCCCTGCCATGAAGGAAATAGCAAAAGAAAAGGGACTTCCTCTGATTGATTTATATTCCGTAACAAATAATATTGTAAATTTGATGGCTTCCGATGGAATTCATCCCCGTGATGAAGGATTGCGGATTATGGCACGTAAGATTGCAGATGTAATGTTACTTGAAAAGCCGGTAATTGAAACGAAAAATAGTTCAAATTCAACCACTTATGTAGATTATTATTGGTATAAGGACAACACGCTTATCAATGGAGCAAATGCTTACAACTACACAGCAACCGAAGCCGGAATTTACAAAGTAGCCATTAAACTCACAAGTAGAACTGATGATGTTGTTGTGTCGGAACCGGTAGAGGTAAATCAGGCTAATACGGTATTATATGCTACAGGCGATTTTCCTGCATCGGCTGGTACATTTCCGGTGTTTGATAATTTGGAAATAGTTCCTTCTGCCGATTATATTAAGGTTGCTAATGGATCAGGTGCAAGGCTGTCGCTTTATGATATTGGCGGGCGATGTATAAAAGAACTGCAATTATCATCAGAATTAGAGTTTGTAAGTATTTCATCACTGCCCAAAGGTGTGTATCTGTGTAAGATAATGAAAGGCGAGTCGGTATTTGCAACCAAAATACTGAAATAGGTCAGACTTTCTTACCGTTTCATCTTAATTTCAAAATATAAATTTTAAAAAATGATTCATGAAGAAAAATCTAATTGTCATAATGATATTATCAGGTATTTTAAATACTTATGCTCAGTCGCCGCTGGATAAACGTATCGATGAGCTGGTAAATTCCATGACTACTCAGGAAAAATTAGAGCAGATGTATACTAACCGTACCAGCTTTGGAGGAACATTGGCTAATGTGCGTTTAGGAATACCGGGTTTTGTAATGGGGGATAGTCCTCATGGAGTACGCTTAACCGCCGACCGTTTTGACCGTTCAGCCACAGCTTTCCCCACGGGAATAGCCATGGCTGCTACCTGGGATGAAGAAGTAGTTGGCAAAATCGGCGAGTATATGGGCCTTGAGTTCTGGTCATTTGGTCGCCACCAGGCATTAGGCCCGTGTCTGGACCTGGCGCGTGATTCACGTGGAGGGCGGACAGCTGAAAGTGGAGGAGAAGACCCATACTTGTCGGGTCATCTGGCAAAGTCTTTTACCATTGGTATGCAAAAATATCCGGTAATTGCGACTTTAAAACATTTTATGGGTGAAAGTATGCAGTCGAACCGCCTGAAAATGGATGTGATTGCAAGTCAGCGATGGATGATGGATTTTTCAGGATATAATTTCCGTATTCCGATACAGGACGCTGGTGCCATGTGCATTATGGGGTCCTACAATAAAATTAACGGAACTAAAGCTGCGGAGAGCAGTATGTTGTTACGAACAATCCTGCGTGAACGTTGGGGATTCCCGTTTTATGTGGTTTCGGACTGGGCTAATATTGATGATGCGAGAAATGCGGCACGTGCAGGGACCGAAATATGTATGGGTTCATCTATTTATGAAGCTGATTTGCCGGCATTGGTCGAGAATGGACACATAACCATGGCGCAGATTGAAAATGCCGTGAAGAATATATTGAGGACGAAAATACTCAATGGAATGTTAGACTATTACCCGGCAGGCAGTGAGTCGAATGTCAAGACGAAAGAAATTACGGATTTGAATCTCTTAGCTGCCAAAAAATCAATCATTTTGCTAAAAAATGAAATTTCGGGAGCGAACCCTGTTCTCCCGCTACGGAAAACGGGAATTAAGGTAGCCCTTATCGGACCGAATGCCATAGCCGAGAATCTGAATTGTTCAGGAAGTAGCGCTACAAATCCTCCTTATGCTATCAGTATAAGAAAAGGGCTGGAAGATAAAATAGGAAGTGCCAGTATTGCTTATGCTAAGGGTTGTGATATCAATTCTACATCTAAAACCGGTTTTGCTGAAGCGATAGCGTTGGCAGCTACAGCAGATTATGTAATTTTTGCTGGAGGACTGGATAATACTCAGGAAGGAGAACAAAGCTTTGGCCCTCATAATGACCGCGTTGGAGGCTCTTTTTCATTGCCGGGCATACAGCAGGAGTTGATGAACGAGTTGGCAATTGTGAATCCAAATCTGATTGCAATAATTCAAAGTGGCGGTGTCTGTACGCTCAACGATTGTTTGTCAAATATCAAAGGGTTAATTTATTCATTTTACGCGGCACAGGAAGCCGGACATGCCATTGCCGATGTTGTTTTCGGAGATTACAACCCGGCTGGTCGTATGCCGCTTTCGATGCCCATGCAGGATAGTGATTTCCCTGCATGGGAAGAAGAAGTTTTCCGTAAATTCGAACAGAATTTAGATGGTGGTTATCGCTGGTTGGATGAAAAGGGTATTACGCCCCGGTATGCATTTGGATATGGTTTGAGCTATACTGATTTTGCCTATTCAAACCTTCAAATGCCGGAGACAGTAACAACTGGACAGCCTTTTAGTGTAACTGTTGATGTGAAAAATTCAGGGTCACGTCAAGGAGAAGAAGTGGTTCAGCTTTATATAAGCGCACCAACCGATAAAGTGTGGATGCCTAAAAAGGAGTTGAGAGGATTTCAGCGAATAAAACTTGAAGTTGGAGAGACCAAAACGGTTACATTTAATTTCTGTGCCGATGATTTTTATTACTGGAACCAGACAGGACGTAAATATGAGGTTCAATCTGGCAACTATATGTTCCGTGTGGGAGGAAGCTCTGATAATTTGCCAATTTCGCAAACGATTTCATTTATTTCGGGTACAGCCAAACCCGATTTGCGTGTTACCCGTGTGTACACCATGCCGCGATACCCACAGAAAGGTCAAAAAGTAAGTTTTTATGCTTTGGTAAAAAATCAGGGAAATGCAGCTACGACATCAAGTACTGTGTATGGAATTTCGTTTTCTGTTGCAGGGCAACAAGTTGCAACAACAGGGCAAACGAAAACAATTATTGCACCGGGACAAGTCCGGCTGATAGGTTCGGAAGGAGTGTGGACAGCAGAAACAGCCGGCAGGATTCAGTTGGGAGCTCAGCTTGCTTTTGTCAATGGAAATACCGAGTGGGATACAAACAATAATTTATATGCTACAGATATTGATGTTTTTGATTCGGCTGTTATCGCTTCTGAATATAAAAATCTGGCTTATTTGAAAGATGTTACTGTTTCTTCTGAAGTTGGAAAATATTGGGGTAAACAGATGGTCGATGGCGATTTATCTACCCGTTGGGATTCGGAGAACGACACAGATGAATCGGTAATAGTCGATTTGGCAGCTTTGTGCGAAGTCGATAAGATAGAAATGTTTTGGGATACTGATTATGCAAAACGATATGTGCTGGAGAAATCCATGGATGGTACAAGCTGGGCTGAACTGAAAAATGTTACAAATGGTATAGGTTCGGCAGAATATCATAGCTTTACTGCATTTGATACACGTTATATCCGTATCCGTTTCACGGAAAAAAGATCCGGGGCAGGCAAGTTTTCTTTACGTGAAATACGGGTGTTTGGAACAGAAAAGGAGAAAATGCCGGCAGCAAGCGTGATTTTACAAGAGAAGACGGTGTTACTCCCCCATGCTAAAACTTATGTAGACGGAACAGCCTCGACAAATCCGGTAGATGGTGAACTGACCTATCAATGGGAGCAAATCAGCGGACCGGAGCAAGCAATCATATTATCTCCGAATCTGCCATTGACAGAAATGAAATTCAATACATCAGGTACTTACATGTTTCGTTTGACAGTATCTAACGGAGTCAATATGGCTTTCAAGAATTTCTCCATTGTTGTGAGTTATCCGACTACCGACCATGATCTGGCACTTAAGAAATTGGCTTCTGCCTCCTCTTCGGAAAAAGTAAATATGTATCCGCAGGCAGGTGTTGATGCTAATGACAATACCCGTTGGTCATCGGCACATAGAAACGGCGAATGGTGGCAGGTCGATTTACAACATCAGGTTAAGCCATCACAAATTTCGATCGTCTGGCATGTTGAATATGCAAAGAAGTTTAATATTCAAATCTCGCCTGATGGAAATACCTGGCAAACCTATGCTACGAATGACGCTTTCACAGGTGGAACATCGAATAGCAACAATGAAGGTAATGTGTCGGGGCGTTATGTCAGACTGAATTGTTTAGAACGTTCGGGTCAGTGGGAGAACTCTATCAAAACCTTCAATTTATATGGTAATTTTGTTACTAACACGAACAATGTTCCTGTTGCCAAAGCAAATTATGAAAAGCAAGGAACTAACATTACACTCAATGCCGGTAAAAGTTCCGATGCCGATGGCGATAACCTGACATACAAATGGGAACAAATAACAGGTCCTACTTTTGTAGCAGTAACCAATGCAAATATGTTATCAGCAACATTTTCCAATGCTCTGAAAGGTTCGTATTATTTTAAATTAATTGTTGATGATGGAAAAGATGTTGACTTTACCATACTTCATGTTGTAGTGGATGAGGAAAACACAAATATAATAGTTACACCGGAAGATTCGGATTTAATAAAAGTTTATCCCAATCCGGTTAACGATCGATTATTTATTCAATATTCAGGTATTGAACGAGCAACTCGAACCGATATTTATAGCATTTCCGGCAAATTTATTTCTACTAAAAAAATATTAAATGGGAGTAGCTCTTTGAAAGGATTAGAAAATGGATTTTACTTTCTGAATTTGTATTCAGACAAAAAGAAAATCGGAAATGTGAAGATCCTGAAAAAAAATGAGTAACTGTCAAGTCTCAAAAGGGACATTCGTCAAATTCCCTTTTATAAAAACAGAATTGATAAAAACATCAGTTCTGTTTTTGTTCTTTTAGAGGATCAATATTTTTCTGTGAATTTTGAGTTTTTCAGTACTAATATCAGATATCCTGATATCACAAACCGGAAGAACTCTTGGAAAGTTCTTCTTTTTTTCGTTATGTTTTATGAATTCAGGCTGTTCGTTTCAGTTTCTTCATTTCCATCTTCTCTATCATCTTTACCGGATTTGGCTGTGTGGATTCCAAAAAATATCCACAACACTTCGGTAGGTTGTTTTCGAGCCTGAATCTTTAGTAATGAGTAGTGAAATTTCTGAGTACCGAAGCTGGCTTCTAATCGGGTTGCGCGTTCGCGGTTCAATGTAGCGCGCAAGATCTTTCGCTCCTTCTCGTCTTTTGCAGGTCTTCCCTTAGGTACAAACGATGTATAAATCTCATGCTTGGTATAAAATTTACGATTTGCGTTGATGCCATAGATTCCATCTGCTGAGACATAGCGCACACGTCTTTTGAAAAGCCTCTGTTGAAGAAAAATGTATTGTTTCAAACGAATACCTTCGTTAAAAGCATTGGACAATATTTTTGTCGAAAGATTGTGGGAAAGCGTCAAATACGAGCATATTTATTTGGGCGTATTTCGCTTATTTTGTTGAAGTGTCTTGTCGTGACCAGACAGGCACCGTCAAGGTATTCTATTTATTTACCGTCGCAAACAATGGAAAATTAAACCAAAAGCGATTAAATTGAAATTCGACAGAGTGTCATTTTCATAAAAAACAAAAATAATTACTTGAAAATTTGGCTAATACCTGTTTGTTTTTGTTATTTTGCAGACAATTTCAAAATCGAGTGCAATTATGTCAAAGAATTTAGTCATCGTAGAGTCTCCCGCCAAAGCCAAAACCATTGAAAGATTTCTCGGAAAAGAGTACGAAGTCCTGTCCAGCATGGGACACATCCGTGATTTGGTCGAGAAAGGGCTCGGAATTGATTTTGAGAATAATTACGAACCGATTTACGAAGTATCGCCGGACAAAAAGAAGGTGGTATCGGAACTTAAAAAAGCCACCAAAACAGCCGACACTGTTTGGTTAGCTTCTGATGAAGACCGCGAAGGGGAAGCCATCGCCTGGCATTTGGCGCAAGAGTTGAAACTGAAGAAAGAAAATACGAAACGGATTGTTTTTCATGAGATTACAAAAGACGCCATTCTGAACGCTATCGAAAATCCGCGAGAGATTGATATTAATTTGGTGGACGCGCAGCAAGCCCGGCGTGTGCTGGATCGCATTGTCGGTTTTGAACTTTCGCCGGTACTTTGGCGAAAAGTTCGTCCGTCGCTTTCGGCAGGTCGCGTACAGTCCGTTGCCGTTCGATTGATCGTAGAGCGTGAGCGCGAAATCAATAATTTTGTTGCGGAAGCAGGTTACAAGGTTACGGCAGTATTTACATCGAAAGATGCCGATGGAAATTCCGTCGAGCTGAAAGCCGATTTGACGCAACGATTCCAGAAAAAAGAAGACGCGATGGCTTTTCTGGAAATTTGCCAAAAAGGCGATTTCACGATTGACGACATCGAGAAAAAACCGGCAAAAAAATCGCCGGCGCCACCTTTTACCACATCTACCCTTCAGCAGGAAGCATCCCGTAAACTCGGATTCTCCGTGTCACAAACCATGATGGTCGCTCAAAGGCTATACGAATCCGGAAAAATAACTTACATGCGTACCGATTCGGTCAATCTCTCTAAATTAGCCATTGGAGCCGCTAAAGCCGAAATTTTGAAGATAGGTGGCGAAAAATACCTGAAAACCCGTCAGTTCGCGACCAAATCGAAAGGCGCGCAAGAAGCGCACGAAGCTATTCGCCCCACCTATCTGAGCAATCATACCGTTGAAGGGACAGCACAAGAGCAACGACTTTACGAGCTAATCTGGAAGCGAACTATCGCTTCGCAAATGGCGGATGCGGAATTAGAGAAAACAAATATCCATATTCATGTATCGGGAAGCAAGCACCGGTTTGTGGCTTCGGGTGAAGTAATTGTGTTCGACGGTTTCCTGAAAGTGTATCTCGAGTCCACCGACGATGAACAGAACGTTGAAAACGATTCGATCTTGCCTACCATGAAGAAGGGCGAGCGTCTTACTTCCAATGAGATTGTAGCGCAAGAACGCTTCTCTCAACGACCGCCGCGCTATACCGAAGCCAGCTTGGTTCGCAAATTGGAAGAATTGGGAATCGGGCGTCCTTCTACCTACGCTCCTACTATTTCTACTATTCAAAACCGAAAGTACGTGGAAAAAGGAGATCGTCCGCCCGTTAAAAGAAATTTTAATGAGCTTAAACTTGCGGACGGAAAGATAAACGATAGCATTAAATCGGAAAATACCGGAGCAGAAAAAGCCAAGCTATTCCCCAATGATATAGGATTGGTCGTTACCGATTTTCTCTCTGAAAATTTTCCGAATATCATGGATTATAATTTCACGGCGAATGTAGAAAAAGAGTTCGATGAAATCGCGGAAGGCAAAATAAAATGGAATAAATCGATTGATGAATTTTACAAAAAATTCCATCCGGTGGTGGAAGATACGCTGAAAAATTCGGAACGTCAGGTCGGCGAGCGAATACTGGGAACCGATCCGAAGTCCGGACGACAAATCGCCGTTAAAGTCGGGCGTTATGGTCCAATAGCGCAAATAGGGACAGTGGACGAAGAAGATAAACCGGTTTTCGCATCGCTTCGCAAAACCCAATCCATCGAAAGCATCACGCTGGAAGAAGCGTTGGATTTGTTCAGATTACCCCGTGAAATCGGAGAATTTGAAGGAAAAGCGATGACCGTGGCAGTCGGCAGATTCGGACCTTACATTCGGCACGACTCAAAATTTTACTCCATACCCAAAACGGAAGATCCGCTCGAAATTGAAGCCGAGAAAGCCATTGAAATAATCTCGGAGAAAAGGGAAGCGGATAAAAACAAAGTAATAAATACCTTCGGAGAAAAGGGCGAGATTCAGGTTTTGAACGGACGATACGGACCGTACATCGCCTTTGAAAAAGCAAACTACAAAATTTCCAAGAAAACGGATGCTTCAACGCTCACAGAAGAACAATGCCGGGAAATCATCGCATCACAGTCTGATACCGCAGGCAAAAAGAAGAAAACATCCTATAAAGGAAAGAAAAAGAGCAAATAAACTACCGGGAATAAGTCATTTTAGCCTATTTTGGTTTTACGATAAACACATTTTGAGTACTTTACCATGAAACAGCCATGTAAAAATAACTTTGACACACAAGGGAATGATTAATGGCGTGTTCCATCTGACCTTAATGTAAAAAATAAATTTTATACAGATGAAATATCTTCTCATACTATGCGGTATATTTTCTTCATTGCTACTATCCGCTCAAACAATAACAAGCGGACAGTCTTCCTTGATTTACGCGCTTCCTAAAACTGAATTGGTCATAACGGCGTATATCGAAAAAGTAACGGAAACACCGGGAGAATTTTACCAGTATTCGGATAGGTATTTGGCGGAAACGAATGTGATTAAAGCAAAAAACACGTTCTATCGGTTCAAGAATCTCTCTGTTTCGACGCGTACCGTGCCTGATAAGGAACGGACATTCAGCCTTATTCCCGGTAAAAAATCGTTGGCTTCGCTCATTACCGTAAACGAACAAGGACTGCTTTGTGGAATTAACGTGCCGTCCGTAAACGTTGCAAATCGGATTGAAACGCCTAAAAAATTAGCAGAAGTCGAAAAAGAGCAAAAACTTCTGCCTTTGAATGAAGAATACATGCTCGCGGGATCTCTTGCTAAAATGGCAGAAGGAGCCGCCAAACAGATCTACCGCATACGCGAAAATCGAATTGACTTGATGGCAGGCGACGTAGAATATGTGCCTACAGACGGAGCTTCGATGAAAACCATGATTGAACAGATGAATGAGCAGGAAAAGAGACTTACCGAACTCTTTACAGGCAGTACCATAGTTGAAGAATTTTCGCAAAATATTACGTATATTCCCACAGAAGCTGTTTATGACCAAGTCGCTTTTCGTTTTTCTTCGTTCGAAGGAATTGTTCCGGCAGACGATTTAAGTGGGACTCCTTTTTACATCTCTGTCGCTTACCAACCCATTGTAGTAGAGCCAACCGAGAAAAAGAAGAAGGTAAAAGAAGAAGTGTTCTCTATACTACCAGTAGCGGCAAAAATACAAATAGAGAATAACGATAATGAATTTTTTAACCAAGATTTGGTCATTCCTCAACTCGGTATTTTGATGCCTTTGCCCTTAGAAACCATGGATAAGTATAGCAAGGCTTATGTCAGTCCCGAGACCGGAAGACTACTGTCCGTAGAGCAAGGCTATAAAAAGTGATGGTCGTGGCATGTCTCGTATAAAACAGACCGGATACCCTCCTTTCCGGTCAAATTCGGTTTACCCCTAAATAGGTTAAATTAACCCCGATGAATTCACAAAAAAATTGTTAAATCTGAGCCAAAATTGAATCAACAACCTTGTGAAATTTGACACGTACAGTAATACATTCAACGCATCATCCTATCGAAGTAAGCACTTTCTTTTCCGAAATGGTTTCAAAAAAAAAGATATTCATCTTCATCGTTTGTATAGTTTTTGTAGTAGATTTCCAACCTTTTCCATTCATTTGCTGTTTCAATAATAAGAAATGCAACTTGGTTCAATTCTCAAACAAAGACCGCGCGCGGTCTGAAAGTACGCGAAATATCCGATAATTTGATACACTATAGAAGATTATAAAAGAATGCTTGACAAGATTTCTAAAACCAAACAACAACTGATTGATGTAGCAAGGGAACTTTTTGGTTCTTTTGGAAAAAAAAACGTGACGATGAACGAAATCGCCGAGGCCTCCAGTAAAGGACGCAGAACCCTCTATACGTATTTCAGGAACAAAGAAGATGTTTACAAAGCCGTTGTTGAAAACGAATTACGCCTGGTTGCCGAAGCTTTGAAGGCTAACTCAAGTCAAGATACAGATTCGTACGACAAATTAAAAGGACACATCATTACCCATCTGGATTCGGTAAAAAAATCGGTTACTCGGAATGGTTCGTTGCGTGCCGATTTCTTTAAAGATATCTACGAAGTGGAGCGAAGCAGAATAAGATTGGACGCGATTGAACTGGGCTTGATAAAAAATATTTTGACCAAAGGTGTCGAAAAAGGAGAATTTAAATCGTTAGACGTTGAAATAATTTCCGTTATCATTCTATACGCACTCAAAGGATTAGAAGTCCCGTACATTCGACAAAACATAAGTTCCGAGTTTGAAAAAAACAAAAGCGAAGTCGTCGAATTTATTTTCAAAGGGATTAGGAACGAGTAATACCTGATTGAAAAAAAAATTGTACCTTTGTCAACCTAAAAAAGGAGAGATGCTCGAGTGGTTGAAGAGGCACGCCTGGAAAGCGTGTATACCCCTAAAGGGTATCGCGGGTTCGAATCCCGCTTTCTCCGCAATAAACGTTCAAAACATGGTTTTTGGACGTTTTTTTTATTGCATAAACTCATAAAAAATGAAAGCTTGGCATAACGGCGTGCCGGCTTCCTACGTTGACTTCAACGCAACTTGGGATTTCGCGACAATGTTTATTTTACTGAAATGAATTTTTCATCCGTTCGTTCGATGTTGATTTTCTCACTTCCGTCCAAAATCCGCCGGAATTTCGCCCCATTTTTCCGTTTCCCATTTAAGTACCGGATTCTTGTAGGTATTGTTTTGAAGCCAAGTTTCGGCGCGTTCGAGCAAACTGAAAAGATGTACGTTTTTGTCTGACGGAGAAAGACGGCTGCGGTGTTTCCGGTCGTTTACCCATTTGAGTGCCGTACGACTATCGGTGTAGATGGTAAGCGAAGGATTGTTTTGGTAAAAAAGTGCTAAGGCATGTACGATTGCCAAAAATTCCCCGATGTTGTTTGTCCCTTCTTTTATCGGACCGAAACGAAAAATCTCGCATCCGGTCTTCACGTCCACACCGCGATATTCCATCTTTCCCGGATTACCACTACACGCGGCGTCCACCGCTATACTTTCAAGAACGGGTTGCTGTTCTTTCGGCAATAATTTGTAGTTCGGGAAGTCCCTTTTCGACGATTTTTCCGCATTTTTACCGATGTATTTGTACCACGGATGAAGAAAAGCGTTGTTGGCTTCGCGCATTGTTTCAAACGATTTGAACTTCGCTTCGGGAAACCCTTTTGTCTGTTTCTCACACTCCTTCCACGATGTGTAGATGCCGGGTTCATTACCTTCCCAAACGACGTAAAATTTTGGTTTATTTTTTGCCAAGGTCTATTTTCCTTTTATTTATCCGATGAAAAAATGTAATTTTGCAACTCTGAAATTGGTCCTGTAGTTCAATGGATAGAATCACAGTTTCCTAAACTGTTGATCCGGGTTCGATTCCCGGCGGGACTACTCCCTACCCCGCTAAACAATTCTTCCATCCTTCATTTCGATGGTTCTATCGCAAAGATGTGCTAATTCATTATCGTGGGTAACGATAACTTCCGTTAAGCCAAATTTATCGCGCAGTTCGAAAAGGAGTTTGTGTAGTTCTGCTTTATTTTGGGTATCCAAACTGCCGGACGGTTCGTCGGCAAGGATTAGTGCCGGGTTATTGATTAAAGCGCGTGCAACGGCGACACGCTGTTTTTCGCCACCCGAGAGTTCCGCAGGCTTGTGTTCCAGTCTGTCGCTCAACTGCAGGTAATCCAGCAATTCTTTTGCCCGACGGGTAGCTTCTTTTACATCCATTTTACCGATCAAAGCGGGAATTGTAACATTCTCCAATGCGGTAAACTCCGGTAGAAGTTGATGAAACTGAAAGATAAATCCGATGTGTTTGTTTCGGAAACCTGAAAGCTGGTCGGAGTTGAGTTTTTGAATGTTAAATCCGTCAACCTGCATTTCACCCGAATCAGGTTTATCCAACGTACCCAGAATCTGGAGCAACGTAGTTTTTCCGGCACCACTGGGTCCGACGACGGATACAATTTCTCCCTTTTCAACGGATAAATCTACCCCTTTAAGCACTTCCAATTCACCAAAGCTCTTGTGGATGTTTTTTGCTGTTATCATATCTTTTCTGAATTTACAATATCTCTAATCACTACGGAAGCCAGCATCAGTCCGAACAAATTGGGCATGTAAGAAATTGTTCCGGTAGTCGATTTTTTGTATTTTTCGTCGGTTTCAACGACGCTT
>JBKEBE010000103.1:0-35904 GCA_047973025.1 Paludibacteraceae bacterium | reverse complement strand
TATTTCTGCCGAAGAAAAAGCATTTTTGGTGGCCGTTATCAAGTACATGGCTGCAAACCAATACCGATAGGGCAAGTTGGAGTGTTGCATGACTGTGCCTGAACGTAAATTCTTCCGGGCGTGGCACTTTTTGCATTCGTAAGCCTGTTTGTTTTCGAGCCAATAGTGCTCTTTACAATTACAATGACGACAAACAACGCCGATTTGGTCTCTTTGTTCTTTAAATTTCATGCGACAAGTATCCTCATCGGCAAAATTTAGTGCAAAATTCAGGATTTTCATTCTTGCTTACCTTTAGGTTGTTTAAGCTATAAAGATAATGAAAATCAGAGATATATGCAAATTATTTATAAGCTGTTTTTCAAATTTTTTAGTCCAATTCTTTTTTGGAAGTATTGCGGATAATCATATTTTTTATTTTAGCACACTACGCTTCTGTTTTAGCTACTTACTTTGTCTTTTTACCGAAATCCTTATCAATCTTTAAGAATGGAATAATAAGCAACGTGGGAATTGTGCAAAGCATTACAAAAATGAAGAAATTCGAATAACCTACAAGCTCCTGAATCCAACCGGCAATCATACCCGGAAGCATCATTCCAAGTGCCATAAATCCGGTACAGATTGCATAATGAGCCGTTTTGTGTTCTCCATCAGAGAAATAAATCAAGAAAAGCATATAAGCTGTAAACCCGAAACCATAGCCAAATTGCTCAATGGCTACCGCCAGATTGACAAAGAACAGGTTGTCGGGGGTTGCCAACGAAAGATACACGTATGCCAGATTAGGAAGCGTAATGGAGAGAGCCATGGGCCATATCCAATATTTCAGTCCCTTGGCGGACGCCGCAATTCCGCCAACTATGCCACCCAGCGTAAGGGCTATAACACCTACTGTCCCATAGACAAGTCCCACTTGACCTGTCGTGAGAGCTAATCCGCCAACTTCACGTCCATCAAGCAAAAAAGGCGAGGTCAGCTTTACGAGCATGGCTTCCGCGAGACGGTAGAGAAGCATGAAAGCAATAGCCAGACCAATGCCGTCCTTTTGAAAGAAAGATTTGAAGGTCAGCCCAAATTCTTTTACAATTTCGCCCGGCTTGTGATTTTTAGTCGCGTCAGATGTCGGATGGGGTAACACAAAACGATGGTAGATAAACACGATGAGGAAGAATCCGGCTAGAATATAGAATGTAATACTCCAAGCCAAAGGCAAATTTCCCGAGGTGGCTGTAAATGTCCCGGAGACTTCATCGGTAAGTTTTTTATCCAACTGAACAACAAGATAAGCCGGCTTATCCCAGTTCTTTTCGTTGAAGACGACACGTTCACCACTCACCAACGAAATGCTTTTGTCACCGGAAGAGAAGCGCGTGTTCAGCGCCATTTCTTGGTCGGACTCCGGTTTTTGATTCAATCTCACAGCTATCAGTCCCGCGTTGCCTACTTCTCCGGTTACTATTCGTGTTTTCGACTTTTTTTCACCAAAATTTGATTTGACAAAACGTCCCAAGGGCTCTGCGACTTTTGCAGACCACCATGAAATTTCTCCTGTTTCTTCTTTTTTGGATAAAACCGGCACTTCATCCGCGACAAATCCATTTTTGATATTTTCTGATTTTGCAAAATCCGTGAGCTCATTTAGTTCATCCGCTGTGATATTCTCTGTTTTGAGGACTAAGTCGGACGGGTACGCGGCAAAGACAGCTGTTGACGGCAAATTTTGGATTTTTGCTAAGCTGTCAGGACTGACGGACGTTTGAATCGTATTTGAAGAACTGACGTTCATTTTGAGGGGTTCTGCTCCCGTAGCCACTTCCAAACTTCCGGCAATCATTATCAGCGCCCCTTGTCCGGCAATCATCGCCAGTCGGTAAAAAGTGCTTCGTATGCCGACGAAAAAAGACTGTTGCGAAGTATCCAAAGCAAGCATGTAAAATCCGTCAGCGGCAATATCATGTGTAGCCGAACTGAAGGCAATAAGCCAGAACACGGCAAGTGTCGCTTGAAAAAAGAAAGGAGCGGGAATTAGAAATGCTACACCTGCCAATCCTGCACCGATAAGTAACTGCATGGAAATAATCCACCAACGTTTTGTTTTGATTAGATCCACGAATGGACTCCAAAAGGGTTTAATAACCCAGGGGAGATAAAGCCAACTCGTGTAAAGTGCTATCTCGGCATTCGAAATCCCAAGACGCTTGTACATGATGACCGATACGGTCATGGCGATTACATAAGGAATGCCTTCCGCGAAATACAAAGTCGGTATCCAAGCCCACGGAGATTTTGATTTTTTGGGAGTAGCGTTCATAGTATATTAGTCTGAAGTTTGATACAGCGTAAGAAAGGTTTTTTATTCGGATTACCGAATTAGTGCAAATTTAAGCATTCCGTTCGAGTTTCTCGGCTATTTCAATATATTTTAAATAAAACCAAATTCCGAAAAGTAAAATTTGTGCATTTTGTCATTGTTTTAGAGATTTATATGACACAATGAATTATAAAACGATTGCTTTCGTGCTTGTTCAAAAACAACAATAACGAGATACCATCTCAATTTTGCATTTACGAAAGTTTCAGTTTCCTATTCACTAAAAAAATTGTACCTTTGCGTATTCAAAAATAAAAAATAACGTATTAATAATCAATATGAAATTAGAACTATTCTCCAATTTGCCGTACAAAGTAGCAGATATGTCATTAGCCGATTTCGGGCGAAAAGAAATTGAACTTGCCGAAAAAGAAATGCCCGGACTGATGTCGCTTCGTGCCAAATACGGTCAAATCAAACCGTTGAAAGGCGCGCGAATAATGGGCTCATTGCACATGACCATCCAGACTGCCATACTGATTGAGACGTTAGTAGAATTGGGTGCCGAAGTGCGTTGGGCGAGTTGCAACATTTACTCTACACAAGACCAAGCCGCTGCTGCGATTGCTGCTACCGGAGTGCCTGTTTTCGCGTGGAAGGGAGAAACTTTAGCGGAATATTGGTGGTGTACGCTTCAAGCCTTGACGTTTGAAGGGAATAAGGGACCAACCGTAATTGTGGACGATGGCGGCGACGCTACGATGATGATCCACGAGGGTGTCAAAGCGGAAAAAAGCCCTTCCGTTTTGGATAAAAAAGCCGAAGGAGAAGATGAACAAGAACTTTACAATATCCTAAAATCGGTCTTAAAAGAAGACGAATCGATCTGGAGCCGCATGGCACCCGAAATTTGTGGCGTTTCAGAAGAAACCACTACCGGCGTACATCGGTTGTATCAGATGAAAGAAGAAGGTTCACTGCTTTTCCCCGCTTTCAACGTAAACGATTCGGTTACGAAATCTAAATTTGACAATCTCTACGGATGTCGCGAATCACTTGCGGACGGTATCAAACGCGCTACCGACATCATGCTTGCCGGTAAGGTAGTGGTTGTCTGTGGCTACGGAGATGTGGGTAAAGGATGCGCCGAGTCTATGCGCGCGTATGGCGCACGGGTGCTCGTAACCGAGATTGATCCGATTTGCGCGTTGCAGGCTGCTATGGAAGGCTTCGAAGTGGTAATGGTAGAAGACGCATTGGCAGAAGGAAACGTGTATGTTACCACCACCGGGAACAAGGATATTATCCGTATTGACCACATGGCGAAGATGAAAGATGGAGCCATTGTGTGCAATATCGGCCACTTCGACAACGAGATACAAGTGGATAAACTGAAAAAATACCCGGGAATCAGCCATGTGAATATCAAACCACAAGTGGATAAATACACATTTCCGAATGGGAACAGCTTGTTATTGCTGGCAGACGGACGGTTGGTAAATCTTGGTTGTGCTACCGGACATCCTTCGTTTGTGATGAGTAATTCGTTTACCAATCAGACACTTGCTCAAATAGAGCTTTATACGAAAAACTATGAAATTGACGTGTACCGCTTGCCGAAGCATCTGGATGAAGAAGTAGCCCGTTTGCATTTGGAACAGCTCGGGGTCAAACTAACTACACTTACTCCCGAACAGGCTTCCTACATTGGCGTAAAAGCTGAAGGTCCCTACAAGCCGGAGCACTACCGGTATTAAAAAATTGCTTTATTAAAACAAAAAGGATGAGTTGTAAATAATAACTCATCCTTTTTGTTTTTCGGCACGTATTATTCTTTCAAAGAGTTATTCTGTCAGCTTCGGATTTGCTTTGTGTCTATCTTTATCCCTTGCCGTCTTCTTTCGAATGTTTTCTTCCAGTGCTTCTGTTAAGTTCACGTCCGTTTGATTGGCAAGACAGAGCAGTACCCAAAGCACATCCGCCATTTCATCAGCTAAATTGTACTGTCTATCGGACGCTTTGAAAGACTGATCGCCATACGTACGCGCGACGACACGTGCCAATTCCCCTACTTCTTCGGTAAGCACAGCCATATTGGTCAGTTCGCTGAAATACCGAACGCCGTATTCTTTTATCCAGTTATCTACCGCTTGTTGGGCTTCGTCTATGGTCATGAAATTGAAAATTTAGTAATTATCGTAACATGCAAATTCATTGACGGCAATCTATTCGTTCAGCCGAGCAATAATGGTTTCGTTGCCGGTCGTAGATTCGCCAAGCGATACAAAAACTTCGGCATCCAAGGGTAGAAACAAATCCACGCGAGAGCCGAATTTGATAAAACCGATTTGCTCGTTCAGGCGACATTTCTTACCGGCTTTTGCGTAGGTAACGATTCGTCGGGCTAACGCTCCGGCTATCTGACGGACAATTATCTGTGTTTTTGACGGTGTTTCGATGACAATTGTAGAACGTTCGTTTTCAAGACTTGCTTTGGGCGAGTATGCCACACGATGATTTCCATCGTGATGAACAGTTTTGATGACTTTTCCGCCAATAGGATACCAGTTGGCATGTACGTTGAAGATGGACATGAAAATAGAAACCTGTATTCTTTTGTCGCCAAAATATTCATGTTCTTCCGTAGGCTCAATTACCACTACGGTACCATCGGCAGGAGCTATGATGAGACTTGGGTCATCAATCTCGACACTGCGGCTGGGGTTACGGAAAAAAAAAGTTACAAATACAAATAAAAAAGCCGAACCAATTATGTTTACTGCCAACAAGGGTCTGGGAAATTGTAAATAGATAATCACGTTGATTGCCATCAATACCAGCAATGTAAAGGCGATAATCCATTTACCTTCTTTATGTATTTTGATAAATTTCATAAATAAGCGACCCTGTATGCAAAGCTTTTGTTGTCTGGTCTTCTTGACTTTTTACAGTAAACAAAAATAATGATTGGCGAAGAATTTTACAAATTAAACTCTTCTTTTATTTCCGTCTGCATATCAATTTTTTCCCACGTGAAAAGTTCTACATTCTTTTTTATTTCCTTTCCGACGGCATCAACGAACGTTTTTTCTTTTTTTACCGGTGTACGTCCTACGTGTCCGTAAGAAGCGGTTTCTTCGTAAATGGGATTCCGGAGCTTCAGTCGTTTTTCAATCGCCTTCGGACGCATATCAAAGAGTTTCGCTACTTTTTCGGCTATCTCCGCGTCTGACGCTTTGACTTTGGATGTACCATACGTGTTTACATAAATATTCATCGGGTCAGCAAGCCCGATTGCGTAGGCTACCTGCACAAGCACTTCGTCTGCCACGCCGGCTGCTACAAGATTCTTCGCGATATGACGCGCGGCATAAGCTGCCGAACGATCCACTTTTGACGGGTCTTTACCCGAAAAAGCGCCACCACCGTGAGCGCCCTTGCCACCGTAGGTATCCACAATGATTTTTCGTCCGGTAAGTCCGGTATCGCCGTGTGGACCGCCGATTACAAATTTTCCGGTAGGATTAACGTGTAAGATATAGTCGTCTTTTATCAGCTTGTCGAATTGTGGAACTTTGGATTTTACGCGCGGGACGAGTATGTTTTTTACATCTTCCTTTATAATTGAAAGCATTTCATCATCGGCTCTTTTCTGTCCGTTGGCATCGCTTGGTTGTATAAAATCATCGTGTTGTGTGGAAATAACGATGGTATGAACGCGAAGTGGTTTACTGTCGTCGCCGTATTCTACGGTTACTTGCGACTTGGCATCCGGACGCAGGTATTTCATGACTTTATCTTCACGGCGGATGGCAGCCAGTTCTTTTACCAGAGCATGGGACAGATCTAAGGCGATAGGCATGTAATTATCTGTCTCGTTGCACGCGTACCCGAACATCATTCCCTGATCGCCGGCGCCCTGACTCATCGGTTCTTCACGAACAACACCGCGATTGATGTCCTTGGACTGCTCGTGAAGCGCGGAGAAAATACCACACGAGTTGCCGTCGAACATATATTCGCTTTTGGTGTACCCGATACGGTTGATTACGCCACGCGCTACTGTCTGCACATCTACATACGCTTGTGAGTTTACTTCGCCCGCGAGTACGACTTGTCCGGTAGTAACGAGTGTTTCGCAAGCAACTTTGGAATTGGCATCTTGCGCCAAAAAATTATCTAAGATAGCGTCGGAAATTTGATCCGCCACTTTGTCGGGGTGCCCTTCGGACACCGATTCGGATGAAAATAAATAACCCATAATTTAAATGATGATTTTGATTGACGTTTTTACAATTAGCAAAACGCAATCGTCAGTTTGACATTAAGTTATTGGGATAGAAAAAGGACTGTAGTAGCGAAAAATGGAAAATGAGTTACAGTTTAGCATTTTTTTTCTGTGGTTGCAAGCAGTCCAAATCTGTCCACATTTTTTATTCAGGATGCAAAGTTAAGGATATTATTCGGAAGTACACCATGTATTAACTTTTCTTCGCAAAATAGAGTCTGTTTCCGTAGAATGGTTTCGGCGAAAACTACTATTCATCCTAACAACGCGACAATATCTTCTTCCAGCTCTTCGGGCTTTACGGTTGGTCCATATCGCTTCAGTGGCTTGCCGTCTTTGCCGATTAAGAACTTGGTAAAATTCCACTTAATTCTTTTGCCAAGGCTACCCGGCTGTGCTTTTTTTAGATATTTGAAGAGTGGTTCGGTATTTTTCCCGTTGACTTCTATTTTTTCAAACATCGGAAAGGTTACGTTATAGTTCAGTTGGCAAAACTGTAAGATCTCTTCGTTGGAACCCGGATCTTGTTTGGCAAATTGATTGGTCGGAAAGCCTAAAATAGCGAATCCCTTTTCTTTGTATTTTTTATACAGTGTCTCCAAACCTTCAAATTGTGGCGTGAAACCGCATTTACTGGCGGTATTGACCACTAACACGACTTTGTCCTTGTACTCAGCCATGCTGACATCATTGCCTTGTATGGTACTTGCTTTGTAATCGTAAAAATTTGTTTTCATTTTCGACCGGTAAAAATTTCCTGATGAGTTGGGTAAGAATTAGAGCTTTGGGTTTATCTTTTCAGGACTGAAAGTATATCTTGCTCCATTTCTTCCGGTGTTACTTTCGAATCGTATCTTTTGACGGGCTTTCCGTCTTTACCGATCAAGAATTTGTTAAAATTCCATTTGATGTCCTCGGTTTCCGTATTCGGAACGTTTGATTTCAGGTATTGGTAGAGTGGGTGGGCGTTTTCGCCATTGACTTCTATTTTTTCAAACATCGGAAAAGTTACACCATAATTTGCCGTACAAAATTCAAGAATCTCTTGATTGGTACCCGGATCCTGCTTGCCAAACTGATTGGTCGGAAAGCCTAAAATTACCAAACCGTCATCTTTATGGTTTTTATATAATGCTTCTAAACCGTCAAATTGTTTGGTATAACCACATTTGCTGGCTGTATTTACGATTACGACCACCTTACCTTTGTATTCGTCCAGACCGGTTTCTTTTCCCTGCATATTTACCGCTTTGAACGCGTAAATATCATTCGCACCGGACTTGGAACTGTGTTTCGTTGTACTGCTACAAGAGAGAAGAAAAATGAATGTGGTTAATAAAATGAATGGTTTCATCAGTTTGATTTTAAATGTGAATTGTCTATTGGTTTTTAGAGTAGGTCTTTTATCTCACTTACTTCTCTTCTTTTCCCTTACCCACATACTTCAGTTTATGTCCCATGCGTTCTTTCTTGGTTTGCATATAGAATTGGTTGTATTTGTTGGGTTCAACTTCGAGTGGCACATTTTCGACAACGGTCAATCCGTAAGATTCGAGACCGATTCGTTTTACGGGGTTGTTGGACATCAGTCTGATTTTCGAGACACCTACTTCACGCAATATCTGTGCTCCAATGCCGTAATCCCTTTCGTCAGCCTTGAATCCGAGATGTAAATTGGCGTCAACCGTATCCAATCCTTCTTCCTGAAGCTTGTACGCTCTCATTTTGTTCATCAAACCGATACCGCGTCCTTCCTGATTCATATAGACTAATATCCCTTTCCCTTCCTTCTCAATCATTTGCATGGCTTTATGAAGTTGCTCACCACATTCGCAACGCATGGAACCGAAAATATCACCGGTCATACAAGACGAATGCACCCGCACTAAGACAGGCTCATTTGCTTCCCAGTCGCCTTTAATCAGGGCAATGTGTTCCAATCCGTTGGAAAGTTGGCGAAACGGCACTAATCTGAAATGTCCGTAGTTGGTCGGCATATCGACTTCTACTCCCTTGTCGATCAAGGATTCGGTGCGAATGCGGAAAGCTATCAAATCGGCAATGGAAATTATTTTTAAGCTAAATTGCTCGGCTAAGTCAAACAACTGCGGCAATCGAGCCATCGAGCCGTCTTCGTTCATGATTTCGATCAACGCGCCCGCCGGATTTAACCCCGCCAAACGCGCCAAGTCAACAGCTGCTTCGGTATGTCCTGCTCGACGTAGTACCCCTTTTGTCTTCGCGCGAAGCGGAAAAATGTGTCCGGGACGACCGAATGTCTCGGGGACAGAGTTCGCATCGGCTAAGGCGCGAAAAGTAGCGGCTCGGTCTGACGCGGAAACTCCGGTTGTGCAACCTTCCAATTTGTCAACGCTGATGGTAAAAGGTGTAGAATGAATAGATGTGTTGTTATCTACCTGCATGCTTAAATCAAGTTCATCGCAACGATCTTCCGTCAAAGGCGCACACAATACGCCACGCCCATGTTTCAACATAAAATTTACCATCAGGGGGGTAATTTTCTCGGCGGCACAAATGAAGTCGCCTTCATTTTCACGATCTTCGTCATCCACAACAATTACAAATTTCCCGGCTTTTATATCTTCAATAGCGGCATCAACGGCATCTAATTTTCTTTCCATATCTGTTTTTGTTTTTGGTCATTCTGTATAAATTCGAGAAACCGGTACCGGTGGTTTTTTAGTTCCGTTATCCCGTTTGAAAATTTGAAAATACAGCCTGAATTTATCCTACAAAATTACATAAAAAAATCCAACTCACGGTAATAAAAAAGGACTGTATCACGATTGTGGATACAGTCCGATTAATCTTATTTGATGTGTTTATTGTTTTGAAAGATAATCAGAGATTCCTTCTTGAGTAGCTTTCAAGGCTTTGTCGCCTTTTTTCCAGTTGGCGGGACAAACTTCGCCATACTCTTCTGTAAACTGAAGCGCGTCCAATACGCGAATAGCTTCTTCTACACTACGTCCAAGCGGCATGTCGTTTACTACCTGATGACGTACAATACCTTCTTTGTCAATCAAAAACAGTCCGCGATAGGCTTCCGGTGCTCCAACGAAAGTTTCTTCGCCTTCATCGGTGTAATCTTCATATCCTGCCAACACGTCATACGCCTTGGATACCATCAACGAGTTGTCGGCATACAACGGATATTTTACGCCTTGAATACCACCATCGTTTTGTGGTGTTTGAAGCCATTTCCAGTGAGAATAAGCGGAGTCTGTCGAAGCTCCGACTACTACGGTGTTTCTGGATTCAAATTCCGCGATTTTTTCCTGGAATGCAATTAATTCCGTGGGGCATACAAATGTGAAGTCTGCCGGATAGAAAAAGAAAATCACGTATTTTCCTTTGTATTGTTCCAGACTGAAATCGTTTACTATTTCATTGCCGTTGATAACGGCGCTACCTGCTACGGCAGGTGCTTTTTTTCCAACTAATACCATGATTAATTTATTTAAATTTAGAATTGATAATTCGTTTTGATGGGTGCAAAGTTACGAAATAATTGATGTATTTGCGTAGTAAAAGCTATCAAGTATTTTGATATAAAAATAAATAATGCCGATATGCCGAACGAACGCTTATTTGTCTCTTTTGATGTTTCTACCAAACGCGCCAATCCCGATGGTAATGTAGTGCATGTTTCCCGTCATTACATCGTGCTTTTGGGAAATTTGGGGAATCACGTAGCTGTACCGCAGGCGGATAAATCCGAATCCTGTCGTCGGGAAATTCCAATTTCTATCGTTGGCACGATTACCTAATTTAACATCAAGATTCAGGCCTGCCGTATACGAAAATCCGCCGATGTCGGCATCTTTCAGATACGGGTAATCTTCAACATCAGCTTCTGTCGGGCTGAAATCGACCCCGCCTATTCCGGCAAAAGGAGCCAGTTTGAAACGATGATTTTCATAAGCCACATAGCCCAAGCTCGCTTCCGGAATATATACCCGAACTTGGGAGTCATTGAACCAGAAACCGTTTGGCGATAGGATATCCTGTCTGGTTTTACTAAAACCGATGTAGTTTCGCAGGTAAAGACTTAGATTTTTATACTGCACATCAAAAGCAATGCCTATCGGAACGTTGCTTTTGAAATAATGATTCAAATTACCTTCATTCCAGCCATATCCGGAAAAGAACTCGTAAGCCAATCCCCATTTCGAAGGTATGTACTTGTATCGGATATTTTCCCGTATAAAGTCGTTGTATTCACTATTTGGATGGTTCTTGAGAAATCCGTCCGATAATTCATTCAATCTGTCTTGCGTTATTTCGGATTTTTCTCCGGAAAGAATCGCGTTCAGATACAAAATCAAAAAATCTTTATCGTCGCTTGGCATCTCTACCGTTCGAATATCGTACATCAACTTATCAAGTGAACTTAAAGACTTCTCCTTCAACCTGTCAAACAAAATATCTTCCGAAGGTTTTATTCGTTTCGTTCCCGCATATTCAAACGCGTCCGGGTTTTTGATAAGATTCAGAAGTTCTGGATATTCTTTTGTCCAATATAGAATAAGCCAGTGTTCAAACGGATACAAAACCAGATAATCTCGTGTCTCGACTTGAAGTTTGAGATAATCCTTCACTTCTTTTACTTTCCGGAGATCGCCTTCCGTAAAACGGTCGAGTAGTAAGCGACGGCCTTTGGTAATCAATTGAGATTGCGTGTCGGCATAGCTCAAGATTTCTTTTTTGATGGAATCCGACCCGTAGATGAGGGCTGAATTATCATTTTGAGCAAGAATTCCGGCAGATAGCACTATCAAGATAAGCAAAAAAACGTTTCTCAATGTTTTCATGCGTTTAAAATTTATCTTTTACATTAAGGACACATGCCTGTCTGCAACAGGCAGAGAACACGCTATTAATCATTCCCTTGTGTGTTAAAGTTATTTTTACATGGCTGTTTCATAAATGCAAGTTTTAGGATGCCTACTATTTTTTAAGAAAATACCTTTTACAAAGATAAACAAAATTTATCTTTGTAAAAGCGAGTAAAAACCTGTACGTAAAGAACTACACGAATCATTTTAAGCGTTTTAAGGCTTGACCGAAATCTTTTCTCCACCGGAATGACAGACAAACTCCGGCGCGTAATGGCACTGAATGGATGCGATACCGCTACTGAAAGTTCCCGCGTTATTCGCCCAAAGTTCGTATTCAAACACGTAAGTACCTTTTTGTAGATAGTTGAAGAAAAACTGCGTGGATGAGTCCTTCGTCGTTTGATGATAAACGGTTCCTTCTTTCCAATAAGCGCCGGAGATTTGATTGACCGGTTCAAAACAAGATGCTCTCAAATCTTTCAGCAGTACAAATTCCATATCTCGGTCGGTTGTAACCACTAAGCGTGTGATAACTTTGTCGCCTTTCTTCAGTTGTGTTTGACCGATCGGAAGCATAGATTTACCTTGGTTGTTTATCCGCTCTACGAATAAACTTTTGCTGATTTTCATCTCTTTGCCCTGTGATTGTACTTTGTCCACATCTTGGTAATACTGCCAATACGCCGCGCCCCACGAGATGCCGGAAGCTTTTTTGTTTTCTATCGTAATTTTCCCCGTTTCGGGCGTTAATTTTTCAGTGGGAATGGTTTCTTTGATATAGGCCGTTCCGGCTTCAACGGCAGACGGCTTCAAGGCTGTACTTCCAAGTTTGATTACAGCTTCGCCGTCATAGGCAAGCCAGTCCGTGCCGTAGTTAAGTAGAGCGTAGATAGCGTCCAACGTACTTATCGGCGTGTCCCAACGTTGCGTTTGTTTTTGTTTCAGTAGCCAAATTTTCATCTCGTCTATATCCGTACCGGCATCGCGTATTTCTCCGAATGCTTCCATGACGGCTGTTTGCGTAGCTATGGGACGTTCGTACCACCACCATCCGGCAGTGTTGGCGTTCCAATACATACCGAGTTCATCGGTTTTCATCGCGTTTTCACGAATGGAAGTTAAAATCTGTTCGGCGATTGCCTTTTTCCCGTTTCGATGAGCAACGATCGCCATCATCGCTTTGCCGTAGAGTGTCCAGCTTGTCCGGTATTTTTCGGATTGGGTAGTATAGTATTTTAGGGCTTCTTCCGCGGATTTTTCAATGGCTACTTGTGGATATTCCGAGCGCATGTGCAGGTAGAAAAGTTGCAGGTTACCGATAGTTTGTTGTTTTAGATAGTTCTTATTCCATTTTCGTAATTCAACAAAATCTTTGGCAATTTGCAAGTCCAAGTAATGTAACGCCTTTTCCACCTGAGACGAGTAAGCGTTGGCACTTTCGGAAATTGTTTTGTCCGACGCGGTCATTTTATTTAAGCGTGCCAGATTCAGTAAAATTTCTTGTGTGATATACCGGTTTTCGGGCATATTCTCAAACCATCGGAAACCACCACTTGGTGCCTGCAACTGCATGAGCTTGTCCATATAGGTTTTTGCATTATTACGGGTCTGATTCAGGTCAAAGAGTAATCCGATTTGACGTTTTTGTTCCGTTTCGTCTTTGGCGGACATTACCCAAGGAGTTTCTTCAAGCAATACATTTTTCAACTCCCGGTTTTTCTCGAGGTTTGAAAGTAATGCATCTCGTGTTCCACCCGTATTTTTCCATCGGTCAAAGGTCGCAGCCAATTTCGGATTGGCGTTGGCAATGTAACTTCCAAGTGTATTGGCGTAATATCCGGTCAGATAATCTATCGCGTTTTCTCCTTCAATTTTCGCGATGCTCGGCAATGCCTGAACAGCGTACCACGTAGGATTGCCGGCGTATTCGACCGTGAAATTTTCCGTATCTACATTTTTCATGTTTCGGATGAAATTGTCAAACGTAAATGTTCGCATTTGTCCGGCTCTCATCGTCATGGTTTGGCTTTCGGTAAACAACACCTTGTCGGGTAAGACGGGTAAGTATTTCTGTTCGCCATCCGAAAATTTACAGGTTTGCGCCGTAATTTTTACCACGGCTAAATCGGTGTCTGTGAATGGTTCCAACTCCCACTCAAAAGCAACCGTTTGTTTTGGCGCAATATTTATCCCTTTTTTAACAGGCTGAACCTGTTTTTCTACTTCAAGTCTTACTTCGGGAGACACTATTTCTTCGCTCAAATTGGTTACATTTGCTACCAGCACGAGCTTATCCGATTTTCTCACAAATCGGGGCAGGTTCATTTGCACCATCAGTTCTTTTTGCGTAACAGCCTGCATTTCGTTCTGTCCGAAATACAAATCTCGCGTATGCGCCAGCATTTTCACATTCCAGCGGGTCAGGCTTTCGGGAGCGGTAAAGGTTACTTTCACATTTCCATGTTCGTCTGTACGCAGTTGTGGATAGAAGAAAGCGGTTTCGTTGAAGTTGGTTCGGATTTTAGGTTTTTCGACTATTTCGGTTTCGCCACCCTCTTCTTTTTTGCTTGCGAAAGATGCCTGATCTATCTCCATTTCAGATACAGATTCTTCGGCAACAGCCATTACATCCATCGCGGATTCCTGTACCCCCCCTAAAGATGCTACGCCACGAATTCTTATGTTTTTTCCAGAATAGATATTTGAACTACCGATATTTAGTCCAAACCAGTTAAAGTCATCGAACTGAAATTCCGCCACATTCACATATTCTCCGGCTGATATGGCTTTATAATCGCCATCGGATTCTCCAACTCCTCGAACAACCCAAATCGGAGTGCTTTGTACCCATTCCCGATAGGTCGGATTGAACGACCAACTGTGTGGACGAAGTTCATCTAATGACGCGTCGTACATACCAATTAACAACTCAGCCGTTTTTTTATCTTTTGCCGATTCGGGGATGTGAATAGTCCATTCGGCGTTTTCGCCGGGTTTTAATTTGTCTCTGAATACGCTGACCGAAGGCGATAGTCGCTTTTCTACTACTTTCCGGGAAATGACGACTTGTTTGGTAAAAAACTGCTCGTCTTTCACGAATGTAAATTGTGCCGTAACACCCGCGCCATAACTTTGCAGGAAGGGTATCTCAAATGTTTTTATCTCGTTACTAAATTCCACCCATCGGCTTTCGAGAACCGTTTTGCCCTGCATCAACTCATAAAGGACAAATGTATTTTCGCTTGAAGTTCCCAAGTTGACGGTTGCTTTTTCGCCTACCGAAAGTTCTGTATTGTCTGTCGTTACCCATTGGTACATTTTTACGGGTGGTTTTTTGTCTTTCCTGTCGAAAAGGATAAAACGGTCTTCAGCTTGCACTTTACTGCCACGGTTATCCTTAGTGGTAAGAATGATTTTGTACATTCCCGAAGTCAGCTTTCTCAAGTCCAATTCCGGCTTGTCTTTGGTCTCCGATTTGCCGGAAAGTACTACCCCATTTTCTTTCCACAGTGTTTCTTCATCTGCGTTTTCGTAATAATCGTCCTTATTTTCAAGCTTGACAATTCGGTATTCAACGGTTGACTGTACCGTTTCTCCATTTAAAGTTTGGGTGGTAACATCCAGCCTTAGATTTTCGTTTTTATCGATTTTTTCGGGGATATTAGTCAAAATAAACAGCGATTTATCTCCGACAGAAACGGATTGCTCGCCATGCTGCGTTTCGCCTTTGGAATCGGTAACATCAGCGTAAATGTGATAAGTGTAAAATGAATCGTTATTGATACCGCGCCAAGGAGAATAGGTTGGCGCTTTTTTATCTTTTATGGGTGTAAATTTTACGCCAAAGTTGCCTTCGCTGTCTGATTTCGTTGTACCTGTAGTGATAATTTTGTCCGGCTCCGAATACCACCAACAGAAGCGGTGCGGACGACGAACCACCCTATATTTAACTTCGGCATCATTCATGTTGTAGCCGGAATAGGCTTTTACGTTCCCTTTCATGCTGACTTCTTCCCCGAATCGAACTTCTTCTTTTGACTTTTCGATGGACACTTCAAAAGTCGGGCGCTTGTATTCTTCTACATAGAACTCGACTGACTGCTTACCGGCTTGCAGCCGATAAGCGCCATTCAACCCTTTGTCAGGCAAAACGAATGAACCGGCTATCGAACCAAAATCATTGGTGGTGAGTTTCTGCGAGCCAATATTCTCTCCGTTGGCATTGTAGAGATTGAGCGTAATGTTTTTCCCTTTTACAACTTCTTGCTCGGTTTTGCTTGATAAATAAGCGATTCCCTTGTAGTAGAGCGTTTGTCCGGGACGGTATATGGAACGGTCTGTGAAAAGCGAAACCTGCATTTCCGTCTTTCCTTTTGAAACGTCTCCATACCAATAGAAATGGGTGTTGGATGAGAAGAACTTATCTTTGCCACGTTCAAAGAAAACGATTTGGTTCCTTGAACTTCTATCGGATAAGGTTTCATATTTTCCATCAGCCGAAGCCGTTGCTTTATTTTGAAAATTAAGGCGGTATTCATTTCCCGTCCACTTCTGAACGTAGGTGTTAACGACAACGTCTTCCAAGGGCTTTCCGGACATTCTATCCACGATGTAAAGTTCACCATTGGCATTATCAGACTCATCGTTGGCGGACAATTTGTAGAATGTCCCCCCACCTTGACGCTGTACGAACGCTAAGTCGGTTACGGTAAATCCGCCAAGAGTTTTGGATTCGTTTTTTGGATTGTCAGATTCTTCTACGGTGTATTCGTAGATACCGTAATCGCCTGTTTGTATCGTGAAAACGGTATCTACCGTGTCAAAATTATCGGTTTGCGGTGGCAAAAGTGTTTGCGTGAAAACTTGTGTACGTTTCGGATAGAGCAATTTTTGATAATTTCTGCGTTCATTCATCATGTACAGCTGATATTCCCGCGCCGTAGCACTTACCCGGTAAACGACCAGTTTTAGTTGGTTTATATTAGCTGATTTTACCGAAATTTTAAGTTGGGAATTGGGTTTTGTTATCTTGTTGTTTTCAGAATGAATACTTTTTTGCAAAATGGTGTATCGGATGTTTTTCAACAATCCGATACGTTTGTAGTTTGGGTATTGTTTAATTCCACTTTGAGTAATTTCATAGGCAGTTTTTCGATTTTTATCGGTGTCTTCATCATCGGGATTGTCATCGTTTTTCTGTAAATAGTACTCGGCTTTTTCAGCCAATATTTCCACTACGGCTTCATTCCCATCGTATTGTTTTTCTAATTTTTCGAGTTCCTTTAGAAATTCATCGTCCTTAATCGGTTTTTCAAAGTTTAATTTTTGAAGTTCCGCATATACCACTGCCGGTTTGTTGTTTTTTAACTTCTGAAAATCAACTATCTGATTGTAAGTTTGTACGATTTGTCTTTGAATGGACGCGTCGTTTGGTTTATCGGCGGTTTCGTTGGAAACATCGTCCGCTTCGATTAAAAACATACCACCCGTATGTATTTTTCCATCTGTATTGGCAAAGTTTTTCAGCAGTTCTATTTTTTTGTAAGCCAAGAAATCAAATAATGTCGGTTGCATCGCGCGGCTGTCTTTGCCAAGCTCGATGATAGCTTCATAGGTATTTGAATTGGTCTCTTGTAAAATTTTAGGATTAGACATAGCTAACTCCAACTGTTCGATGACTTTTCGGGCAAAGATATTATTTGTCCACTCATTTATGTCATCGGGAATGGTGCCTTGAAGATCCGTTCTTTGATCAATCGTCCAGCGGTTGTTTTGATAGTAGTCATTGTACAGGCTTGCTACCATCGTATGTAAAACCGCTTTTTCAGTCGGATTGTCGCTTTTATTTGCGTATGCTTCAAACTCTGTCAGCAATGGAATTGCTTCATCGGAATTTTTATCGGTTATGAAACGTATTCGATAGATCATCGCTTTGATAATTTGTGGCGAATTTTTCTCTCTTTGCGCCTGATTCAATATCGCATCGATTTCTTTCAGTGCCGATTCGGGCATCTGATCTTGAGCGAATTTTTCTACTTTTTTCCAACGAAGTTGCATGGTTTGAGTGGTGTTTTTTTTGGACTGCTGGGCTGAAATGACCGTAACAGTAAATCCTAATACTATGATTGTTAGGGAAATGAAAAAATATATACGTTTCATGTGAAAACTATTTGTAATTACTAATCTGAAATGATAAATAACTCTATACAAATATAGTACTAAAGTTTTTGGAAAGGAGTCAGATTTTCTTAACTTCTAGGTAAATTCCAAAAAGTAAGACCTATAAGAAAAGAAAAATCTGCCGTTTATTGACAGATTTTTTCTGTAATGTGTTTGTCGGACTAAGGTACTATTCCGGAAGGTCTTTTGCTTCGAATTCTTGTGTTACTTTCAAAGATATTCAGTTCTCCGAAACGAAAAACTTTCATTTTTCTACATCTTATATTCTATTTGTTATCAATCATTTACTCCACATGATATTGAGTTGATTTTTTGTCGATACCAAAAGCCTTCTTCTTGACAATTCAGAAACTCATTTCAACTATTTTCGATAGTCGAGTTCATCCTGTGTCTTCTGCCGTAGTCCCGGATTTTCCTGAATCATTTTTCGTTGAATTTCATCGGGATATCCGGCGCGAATTATCGTTGGAGGAAGTCCTTGTTCGTTTTTCAAAAATTTTCCGTTTTCTTCACGTTTGATATTGCCGTCCAAGAATTTTACCAACAGAAACTCGCCCAATTTTCTCCACTCATTGTTGGTGGCTTCAGAGATGTGCATCACATAATCTGTCAGGTAGTTTCGAGCTTGCATCTCAGACATATTGGTGGCATTGCGTTCTATTTCAGGCAGTTCTTGTTCAAAAGCAGTTTCCAATTCAGCTTGTTTTTTTTTGATATCCACCATCATGGGTTGGTATTTCCCATAAGCAAAATTGGATACTCGATTAAATGTCCAGAAAGCTGAAGTCGGCGAATAATCCAGTAAGCTCCCGTTCGTTTTATCAAAGCACCAAGGGACTTCGTCCGTACTGCAAAATATCGGTAGATACACGTTGCCGGCGGCATCATCCACGCCGAACCAAAGGATTCCGCCCATGTAGTTGGGAAGCCAGCCGCGCAATTGCGCCACGAATGAGAATCCGGTCTGTTGTGTAGCGATGGGACGCTCGTGTCCGTACCGAACACCATCCACTTCAAACGTCAGTGGGCTAAAGCGGAGTTTGCTTCCAAATGTTCCCGCGGCGACCCCTTTTGTCATATCAAATTCGGTACCTTCGTACTGATCGCGCATGAAAGCTTTCAAATCATTAACGTTCAACTTTCGGTCGGGTTTAATCCAGAGTGGCATGCGTTCTTTCGTCTCGCCTTTCACGTAGGTTATGTATGCATCCATCTCCTTGTTTACGTTTTTGAAAAAAGACCAGACACGGGCTTCACAGATTCGCAATCCGGAATAATCAAGTGGGTTGTAAACATCTGAGAAACTGAATTCGCTGTCTTTTCCTGTGAAATAGCCTTTTTCACGCGCAAAACTTATCACGTCAGGCGAATACATACAATTTTCTTTGTCGTCAAACGGGATGGTAGTAATACGCGCTTGATTGGCATGAGCCGACACACAGTCGTCCGGCACGCGTCTCGCAACCCAAACGGCTCCTTTTCGACCGGGACCTTTACCAATCATTTCCAACACCCAGACTTCGTTGGGGTCAGCTATCGAAAATGATTCGCCCGAGCTGTAGTAACCATATTCCGCTACTAAATCAGTCATTACTGCAATCGCTTCACGAGCGGTACGGGAGCGTTGCAAGGCGATGTACATCAGGCTTCCATAGTCTATGATTCCGGTCGTATCGACCAATTCGGGATGTCCGCCATAGGTCGTCTCGCCAATGGCAACTTGATATTCGTTGATGTTGCCAATAACGTTGTAAGTTTGGCGCGCCTGCTTTATTTTCCCTAAATATTTTCCGGTATCCCATTCATAAACGTCAAGCATAGCATCTGTCGGATGCGTAGCGGCGGGATAGTGATACAACGCTCCAAAAAGATAGTATGAGTCCGCTGCATACGAAATAAAGGTAGAACCATCGGTAGTGGCATGCTTACCGACTAAAAAATTGGTGCAACTCCAAGCGGGAATTGAAAACTGCATCGCAATCAAAGCGATTAATAATTTTTTTTTTGTCATAAATATTTGATGTGTTTATACGACTTAAGTAGTGTAAAAGAATTTAGTTGGTTGCCCGGTATTTGTCAAGTTTCACAACGTTGTTGATTAAATTTAGGTTCAAATTTAGCAATTTGTTTTTGAATTCATCGGGATTTAGTTTAGAAATTTCGGGTTTTAATTGAAACCATTTTTTCGATGGCTGAAATAGGTCTTTTTCTCATTGAGTTCTTTTCTCGGCAATCCGTTTCTGCGATTTAGGTTATAACCGTTTGTTTCAGAGGGGAATGCAGGGTCATGCCGAAAAAAACGCTACACATTTCTCAAAGTACTCTTCGGTGGATTTCGCCGTTTTATCCTCATAAACTTGGTAAAACAAAGTCCTTGTCAATCGTCCAATTCGGATAAAGTATAGTTGATGTTTCTTTGACGATAGGAAGTATCGTGCCAGAACATTTTTGTATTTACTCGCGATTGTGTACATTTGTCTTAGTATTGGTATGACAAATCTGTTGCGTACTATTTTTATCTTAGTGAAACAGAAATAATTAACTCTTTTACCTTTCCAGAACTCCGGTCTGACGTGTCATCCCTACATTCGGGAAAGGTAAAATGGTGTCAACTACGTTGTGAAACTTGACAAATAGTGATTTAGAAAAAAAGTATAATGCCGGATAATCTATTGAAATATCAAATCGGGATTACGATGATAAAGGGGATAGGACCTAACTTGGCGAAGAATTTGATTGCATATCTGGGAAGCGTTGAAGCTATTTTTACCGAAAAAAAACAAAATCTGGTAAAAATTCCGGGCATAGGCGAAGTCCTTTCCAAAGAAATCGTATCGCAGGATGTTCTCAAACGTGCCGAAAAAGAAATCGAATTTATCGAAAAAAACAAGATTCAAACTCATTTTTTCACACACAAATCATATCCGTACCGTTTAAAAGAATGCCCCGATTCGCCAATAATGCTTTATTACAAAGGAAATTTAAACTTGAATGACGGAAAATATGTAAGCATAGTTGGCACACGTAAAGCGACGGAATCGGGTAAGGCTATTTGTGAAAACATAATTGAGACACTTTCACGGAAAATAGCAAATCTTGTCATTGTAAGCGGCATGGCTTATGGGATTGATATTTGTTCTCATAAAGCGGCTTTGGATTGTAACCTCCCCACCATCGGAGTGATGGGACACGGGCTGGATCGGGTTTATCCACCCTTGCATCGTGCTACGGCAGTAAAGATGCTTGACTGTGGAGGCTTGCTGACTGAATTTATGAGCGAGACGAATCCCGATCGACAGAATTTTGTACAGCGAAACCGTATCATCGCAGGGCTATGCGACGCCTTGCTGGTGGTAGAATCCGGCGTAAAGGGGGGCGCATTGATTACCGCTGACTTGGCAAATGATTACAACCGAGATGTGTTTGCCGTACCCGGCAGAATTGGCGATGAGCTATCCGGTGGCTGCAACGCGTTGATTAAATATAACAAAGCATCGCTTGTAGAATCCGCAGAAGACATTATCCGACTGATGAATTGGGAAGAAAATAAAACGTCAAAACCGGCTGAAATTATTCAAACGACTCTTTTTGAAAATCTGAGCGAAGAAGAATATGAAATCATCGGCTTGTTACGACAAAATCCCGAAGGAATAAATGTGAACGAGATGACTATACTGCTTCAAAAGCCTTTTAGCAAACTGTCTTCTAAACTATTGGATATGGAATTTAGAGGATTGACCAAATGCTTGCCGGGTGGGATGTATAAATTGGTAAGATGAATCTGTTCTCAGTCATGTTTTGATGTTCAAAAACAGGTAGCCTAAAAGTATTGGTGGGGCGAGAGCACAACATTATCGGTGTCGTAACCATGCTCGAGAAACCGGCATGACACCGGACAAAAAACGAAATGTCAGTAAATTCAAGGAATATAGCGCACTTTAGAAACGTAACGGGCTGAAAGAAAGTTTGCTATCAAACCACTACAAATGTTGAGCGTAGCATAAATTCCTTGTCAAATTTTCCAATAGAATGAGTGAAAATGGAAATAAATTAGGCATGCCGAAGCAGTCTCTACTGTTTGTCGCAAGTTTGGTTTGGGCTTTTGCCGGGAGCATGTTGCTTTATCGAGGCACTCTAATGCTGGCAGAATCGTCGAATCATTTGATCCTGAAACTTGCATCCTGCCTCGTCGCCGGTGTATTCTTCTTCTATGCTATGTTTGTAAAAATTTCCGGCAAGAATATAAAGCGGATAAAATCTTTACCTGACGAACGACCTTCTGTTTTTTTATTCTTCAACCGGAAAGGGTACATCATGATGGTAGGGATGATTTCATTGGGAATTTTTTTACGCAAAACAGGAATTATTCCGGTCGGATATTTAGCCCTTATTTACATTACGATGGGGATTCCGTTGCTTATTTCGGCTGTCAGATTTCTGCTCAATGGATTCAATTACAACGTTCAGCAACAAGATTCTCCTAAAATCTAACGATAGTATTATCCGAATCTCATTTCAAGAAACAGGCGGAGTCGTTTTCGACCCTATTCGTGAACGTATTCGCAAGCACAAAAGCAAAATACGTGCCAGAGGGGCCGATGACTTGGTATTTTCCCGGACAGATGTGGTAATTGACAATTACACATACATCGTCAGTTTGCTCGGAGAACGGTTCGAAAACCTTGAAAATCGAATGGCATTACGGATACTTTGCCATGTGGGGAGTAATGATTGCGATGGACGGATTCATGATTTGGTACTTTGAAAAGATAGATTGGTTCTGACGGGTAGAAAATCCGACCGTGTTTCTGTTGAACATTTAGCTCCGAGAATCGTTTGAAACGTAAACATCAAACTACAATGATACAAAACCCCGCCCAATTAGGAGAGTACATATTGAAAGATATTAGTTTGCATGAAATCGTCCCGTTTATCGACTGGCGGTTTTATTTCATGGCTTGGCATATCTCAGGAAGGTACGACGGCATCGAAACGGTTCACGATTGTCCATCTTGCGAAGCCGGCTGGCTTCAGGGATTTGAAGCTAAGTATCGTCCGAAAGCCGAAGAAGCGCTCAAGCTCTTTCGCGATACGCAAGAAATGATGCGCGAAATTTTTGAAAAAAACCTACTTGCAATCCATGCGGCATACAGCATATATCCGGCATTTTCCAATGAAAACGACGAAATCGTCATCCGTGGAAATACCGACAAAATAACGATTCCTACGCTTCGACAGCAACATACTTCTGCCGATGGGTTTTGCTATTCGCTGGCTGATTTTTTAGCCGAAAGCGACGATTATATCGGTATCTTTGCCAATACGGTAATCGGTGCCGACGAACTGGCTAAGGAATATGAGAAAGAAGATGACGACTATAAATCCATTTTGATAAAAACGCTTTCAGACCGATTAGCCGAAGCGACGGCAGAATGGCTTCATTGGAAAGTACGTACCGAATTTTGGGGATACGCGCCGGATGAAAATTTAACGGTGGAAGAAATGTTGAAAACCAAGTACAGCGGCATCCGTCCGGCAGTAGGTTACCCTTCATTGCCCGATCAGTCCATTATTTTTGACTTACAACCACTCCTTCCATTTGAAAAAATAGGCATTTCGTTGACCGAAAATGGTGCCATGTATCCGAATGCTTCCGTTAGCGGACTGTATTTCGCGCATCCGAAATCCCGGTATTTCATGATCGGAAAAATTGACGACGAACAACTGGCAGACTATGCAAGCCGAAAAGGAAAGACACCCGAGGAAATACGGAAATGGCTCACGGCTAATATTTGAATGCAAAATTTCTGAAGAGCCAACTCTGTATGATTAATCGGTTTTTGCGCAGTAACTCTCCCCCCGAATCAGACACTTATCGCCAGATCCGATAAATGAATACACGTCCTGCTAACATCGCGATATGTCGGGTAAAAAAGAGCAAAAAAATACGACATTCGGGTAAAATCTGAAAACGGCAGTAGCCCGATTTGTTTTTAATTATTTTAGCCGGTCAGTAGTGTTTCTAAATAAAAAACGCGCAAACAAAAAGCCAATTATCAAACCTACGATATCCGAAAGCCAGTCAGCAAACTCCGATGTACGCGGTTTGAAGAGTGTACCCTGCAAAATTTCGATCAAGCCGCCAAAAGAAATCAAAAAGAATGCTAAATAGATAAACCAGGATTTATATTTGTTTTTAAACAAACTATCTCTCGAATATTCAAAATAGGCAACAAATCCCAACGTGGCATACATCAACAGGTGTGTAAACTTATCACTGTATTGAAATTTGGCGACATCCGGAATCGATTTGAAAGGAACAGACGATAATACGAAAATAATAACGCATAAAACGATTGTTTTCCAATAGATTTGCAAAAAATTTTTCGGCATAAAAATTGTTAGAGTTGAAAAATTGTATTATTATTACAAAGATAAGTTATTCAAGCTATAATATTAAACAAATAAAATCTTAAAAGATGAAAAAGTCAATCCCTGCGTTTTTGACAGTACTGCTGTTGACGTCATGCTCATCGGTAATGATGACCGGAAGAAAACAACTCAATCTTGTATCGGACGCGGAGCTGAACCAGATGAGTTTCGCCGCATACGAACAATTGAAAGATTCCGTTCCTATATCTTCAGACAAAACAAACGCTGCCATGGTTAAGCGTGTAGGGACTAACATTGCCGCGGCTGTGGAAAAATACATGCGTGCCAATGGTCTGGAAGCGAATATACAAAATTTTCAATGGGAATATAACCTCTTTAGAGTAAATCAGGTAAACGCGTTTGCCATGCCGGGCGGAAAAATTGCCGTGTATGAAGGCATACTCCCGAAAACGCTGAATGAAGCCGGAATGGCAGTAGTTGTGGGTCATGAAATCGGACATGTAATTGCTCGCCATAGTGCTGAGCGTTATAGCCAGCAGGTAGCAGCACAGTATGGGGGTGCTATTCTGGGAGCTGTAGTTGGTGGAAGTTCTGCTGTCGTGCAAAACGGAGTCGGACTGCTCTATGGGATTGGTGGACAAATGATGATGCTCAAATATTCCCGAAACCAAGAATACGAAGCTGACGAGTTAGGGGTTATTTTTATGGCAATGGCAGGTTACGATCCCAATGATGCGCTTAATTTTTGGACTCGAATGACTGCCGACAACACACAATCTACATCTGACTTTATGAGCACACACCCATCTGATGACAAACGCATTGCCCGTATGAAAGAAGTTGCCATTCCGAAAGCGTTGCAATACTACAAGAAATAAATTCTATAAAACAAAAAAGAGAGCAAAATGCTCTCTTTTTTTATAACTTCTCTCCGTAGGCTAAATCCCCGGCATCGCCGATGCCCGGAACGATGTAGGAATGATCATTTAGTTCGGGGTCAATAGCCACCGTCCAAAGTACAACATCGTCTGAGAACCGTTCATTCATATAATCAATAGCAGGCTGACTGGATATGATGCTGGCAATTATCACTTTCTTGGGTTTTCCTTTGGTCAACAGGGCACCGTATGCCAATTCCATAGAACTGCCGGTAGCAAGCATCGGATCTGTAATTATCAGGGTTTTACCATCCAATTTGGGAGAAGCAATGTATTCGATATAAATATCGAATTTGAGTGCGTCTTTGTATTTTCGGTAGGCAGATACAAACGCGTTTTCGGCTAAATCGAAGGTATTCAGAAAGCCTTGATGAAATGGAAGTCCCGCCCGTAAAATGGTAGAAAGCACGATTCGTTCGTCAATTTTAAGCAATTCGGCAACACCGAGCGGTGTTTTCGCTTTCGTAGGTCGGTAATTCAACGTTTTACTGATTTCGTAAGCCATCATCTCGCCCATTCGCTCTAAATTACGCCGAAATCGTAGTGAATCCTTTTGAATATCGACTGAGCGAATTTCTTTCAAGTATTGTTGAAAAATAGAGGGTTGATCAGATAGATTGATTGTCTTCATAGTTGCTCGTAGCTAATTTAATTCGATGCTTTGATTCAAACGTTGTCTTTCTCCCTTATTTCGATTCTTCTGATTTTTCCGCTGATTGTTTTGGGGAGTTCATCTACAAATTCGATAATTCGGGGGTATTTATACGGAGCCGTTACGTTTTTAACGTGGTCTTGAATCTCCTTCTTCAAGTCTTCTCCGGCAATATTTTTGTATTCTTTTGCCAAAATGATGGTTGCTTTTACCACTTGACCGCGAATCTCGTCGGGTATCCCCGTAATCGCACATTCGACTACAGCCGGATGAGTCATCAACGCGCTTTCTACTTCAAACGGACCTATCCGGTAGCCACTACTTTTGATCACATCATCGGTACGCCCGACAAACCAATAGTAACCGTCTTCATCGCGCCACGCCACATCGCCGGTGTAATAAATGTTATTTTGATAGCATTCATCCGTCAATGACTGATTTCGGTAATAGCCTTTGAATAACCCTATTGGATAGCCCTTTTCAGTTCGGATAACAATTTGTCCCGACTCCCCGACTTCAGCCGAACGACCGTCCGGAGTCAGCAAATCTACGTCATAATGCGGATTTGGGAGTCCCATTGAGCCGGGTTTGGGTTCCATCCACGGCGTGGTAAGAACATCAAGTGTCGTTTCACTTTGTCCGTAGCCTTCTTTCAGCTTTATGCCGGTCAATTTCAAAAAACGGTTGTAAACTTCCGGATTCAGTGCTTCTCCGGCTATTGTGCAGTATTCCAGCGAAGACAAATCGTATTTCGTTACATCTTCCCGGATTAAAAACCTGAAAATAGTCGGCGGGGCGCAAAGCGACGTGATTTTATGTTTTTCGATCATCTTCAACATGTCTTCAGGCACGAATTTCTCGTGATCGTAAACAAAAACGCAAGCACCAACAAGCCACTGCCCGTATAATTTCCCCCACATGGCTTTCAACCAACCGGTATCGGAGATGGTAAGATGCAGACTTTTCTCGTGAAGATTTTGCCAGTATTTCGCCGTGGTAATGTGAGCCAGCGGATAGAGATAATCGAGCGTTACCATTTTTGGATTGCCGGTAGTCCCCGATGTAAAGCTCATCAGCATGATGTCTTCGTTTTTATTGACATCCGGAATCGGGACAAACTCCGGAGCGGATGCTATTTCACGATGAAAATCTTTCCAGCCTTCCGGGACTTCGGGACCGATAGAAATAAGATGCTCTACGGAGGGCGATTCGGGCATAGATTCGTTGATATGCGAGATAATCGGCTCTTCGCCCACCGCGATAATGGCTTTAATATCCGCCGCGTTGTTGCGATACACCAAATCTTTTGGGGTCAGCAGGTGTGTGGCAGGAATGATGATTGCGCCGATTTTGTGCAAAGCAATTATCGTAAACCAAAACTCCGCACGGCGTTTCAAAATTGCCATGACCATATCCCCTTTCTTGATACCCAAAGTCAGAAAAAAAGAAGCGGTTTTATCGGAATATTCTTTTAAATCGGCAAAGGTGTATTCTTTGACCTCTCCCCGATCATTCGTCCACTTCAGGGCAGGTTTTGTGGGTTCAAGTTCTGTCCATTCATCTACCACATCGTAGCCAAAATTAAAATGCTCCGGGACTTTAATTCCGTAATTATTTTGGAAATCTTCTTGATTAGAAAACGTCGTTTTTTTTAGGTATTTTTCAATCATATTATTTATTCAGAGAGATTTAAGAAAGACATACCGAGCTTATAGTGATGCTTATCAAATCTATACTATCACAGCCAAAAAAACAACCTTTTCTCCGTTCAGTGCTTTCATTCCGTGATGTTTGGACGCATCAAAATAGATGCTGTCTCCTTCATGCAGCACCAAGTCATTTCCGGCAATGTGAAGTTGCATCGTACCTTTTAAGACGTAATTGAATTCTTGTCCCGGATGCGTATTGAGCGTGATTGGATTATCATTGGGTTCTACGGTTACTTCAAATATTTCCGTCTCATTCCCTACAAAACCGGAGCATAAAGCCTGATACTTGTACGCCTTCGTACGCTCTACGCTGACGCCTTTCCCTTTTCTGGTTACGAAAAAAGCGGACGCTCGAGCAGTTTCTCCTGTCAAAAGCTCGGTAGTATCTACCCCGAATGTTTGAGCGACGGTAAACACAAAACTCATGGGAATGTCGGTGGTTCCACTCTCGTACGACGCGTAACTTTCGGTAGATATTCCGCATTTTTGGGCGATTTCTTCTACCGATAAATCCAGCGCGTCGCGCAATCCGTACAGCCGTTTGGCGATTTGAGCAATCTGGTAATTCATGATTATTGGTTTAAGAGAGTATAGACAAATGCCGGAAGTAGCAGACAAGATACCCCCAGACAGAATCCACCGATAGCCTGCGAAAGCGTATGAGCTTTAAGATGGATACGGGATATGGCAACTAATCCGGAAACAATCAATGATAGGATTATCAGCCCTACCGGATTAATGCCAATCAAGTAGGATACGGCAATAATGCCGCCGACAAGTCCACCAACGCCCGCAGTATGTGCGCTAATTTTCCATTTCAGGTTGATAAGAACCAGCAAGATAACGGAAAAGACGGTGCCAATTGCAAGCACGATGAACTCCATGGGAAACTGAAGGGTTCGCCACAGGAAAAGAACCCAGAAGACATATGCCAAGAAGGAAAATAAATAGGGTATGGTGCGTTCTTCGCGTCGAGAAATGAAAACATCCTTGATCTGTCCTTTGCGCATCATCAGGAGCATAGGCAAAGCAGGAAGAATAGCGGTAAACAATAAGGTTCCTACGACGGCAATCACTCTATACTGTGTCCCAAAAAGTTGAAAAAGCGGAATCCGCATCAGTAGAATGATAGCGTAGGTGGGTATCAAGAGGGGTTGGAAAATGTACGAAATTAGTTTAAGAAAAGTTCTCATCATTTTTTATTGCTGTTGACAGAACAAAGGCATTAGAATCATCCCAAAGTTCCTGAATACATACGCGCCTTCATCTACAACGCCTGATTCTGTCGTTTTATGTTTTGCAAAATTATAAGCTACCGCGAACAAAAGTACACATTTTTTCGGATAATTTGTTTTCGAGCTTCGGATTTCTTTGCTTCGTAGATAGAATTATTTCGTCATTGTTTTAAAACATTTACTTCTTTCCTGCAGAATTATCCAAAATTTAATGTGTTTTTATAGCGAATCATCTCGCGAGTTAAAAAAAACTTGTATATTTGCTTCGCAATTGTTTTTATATTTTTAATCAAAATTTTATTTATTATGGCAATCAACAAAGCAATTTTAGTCGGGAATGTGGGCAAAGACCCGGAAGTTCGTTATTTGGACAAAAATGTTGCAGTAGCTAATTTTACACTTGCTACAACCGAGCGTGGCTTTACCATGCAAAACGGTACCCAAGTACCTGATCGTACAGAATGGCACAATATAGTAGCTTGGCGTGGGTTAGCCGAGCTTGCCGAGAAATACATCCGCAAAGGTTCACAGCTCTATATTGAAGGAAAAATTCAAACTCGTTCGTGGGAAAAAGATGGAGTAAAGCGTTATACTACCGAGATTTATGCCGAGAACATTCAGCTACTGGGGAAAAAGTCCGAACAATCGAATGAAGGTGGAAGTCCGACTCAGACGTCAACACCGTCATCAACACAAGATGTGGAAGCTCCTGTCTCGGAAGGAGGAGAGGACGACCTGCCGTTCTAATCCTGTTAATCGGTTTTTGCGATAAAAACGTACAAAGAAGGGCACTAAGAAAAATCGGTGCCCTTGTCTTTTTTAGGTACGGAGTGCTCAATACTTTCCTACTTCAAAAACTTATAATATTGTATTTTTTTGCGATTTCTTCTTGAGCGGACATGATTTCATGCTGTGTGGGAAATTTTATTCGTTGCGAGATTTCTTTTCCACTGTCTTCGACTATTGTATATTCAAAATACCCATTCTCATCTTTGGTCATGCTTTTCCATTCGTCCTTTTCACCCTGTCTGAATTCACAGTAGTGAAATAGTATCTCATAACGGTACAATTCAAATACAATCCGAACTTTTTTCTCGCCGGGACGGTCATATTCTACAAAATCGGTATGTTCTTCCATAAATTCTTTTTATAAAATTATCTCTACGTTCAACAGTTTTACCTTAACTTATGTTTAGTCGTTCGCCGTTCCGGAATACGTTATTGACAATGGCTCAGGGAACGTCCTTTCCGAGTTGTTCGCGCAACCCGGCAATTGTTACATGTCGTTGTGAAATCGCATGCAAATGAGAATTGTCGACATTTTTTCGGGGAGGAGCTGTTTTTGCCGATGCAGCCACACAAGAAGCTATAAGTTGCTTTACTTTCCATATAATGATTCGCACCGTCACTTTTCACATGCATTAGCTATTCATCCGTTGGGGATTATCGACTGGAGTGATGGTGAAAAAGCGCAAAACATTATTCGCACTACCTTGAAGAAGTTGAAAGACTATGGTTCCGATTATTGGACCGGATATTTGTATAGTTGGTATGCGAATATGCAAGCGCGCGCATTCAATGGTGAGGAGGTGTTTAAAGCCTTGCGCACCTTTGCAGAATGTTTCTGCTTGCCAAATACGTTCCATGTAAATGGTGATCAATCCGGTACCGGAAAATCAAAGTTCACTTACCGCCCTTTCACGCTGGAAGGAAACTTCGCTTTTGCTTCAGGGATACAAGAAATGTTGTTGCAAAGCCATACCGGAGTAGTGCATGTATTCCCCGCTATTCCTGAAAGTTGGCAGAACGTATCTTTCGAAAATCTTCGTGCGACGGGGGCTTTTTTGGTGTCGGCTGTTCGTGAAGACGGAAAAGTTACAAAGCTCAGGGTATACTCCGAAAAAGGGGAGCCTTTGACCATTCTGTCTCCTATTGATGGTAAAATGCTGAGATATGAAACAAAGCCGGGAGAATGGATTGAAATCATACATTAATTTTAGAAATAAGTGTTCAATATTATGAAAAAAAACTATTTGTAGGAGCATTGCTTTCGTCCATACCTGTAATAGGCTTTGCAAAGCAGCAGAAGCCGAATATTATTTTATTTCTTGTTGATGACATGGGCTGGCAGGAATGTTCGGTACCTTTTGGGAAAGAAGCGAGCGACCTCAATCGCCGTTACCATACGCCTAATATGGGTCGTATGTCCAAGATGGGCGTGAAGTTCACCAATGCTTATGCATGCGCTATTTCATCGCCCAGCCGCTGTAGTCTGATGTCGGGTATGAATGCCGCACGTCACCGTGTCACAAACTGTACCTTACAGTACGACCAAGTGACCGATGCTCCTGGAGGAGATATCATAATGCCTGACTGGAATTATAACGGTATACAACCTGTAGGTGTGACCTCCGAGAAAGATATCAAGAGCACTGTGGTGATTACTGCTTTCCCTCAGATTCTTTGCGACAATGGATACTATACAATTCATTGTGGCAAGGCTCACTTCGGTGCGATAGAGACAACCGGTGCTGACCCGTCTTCGTTCGGCTTTGATGTTAACATAGCCGGAGGTGACAACGGGGCACCCGGTAGTTATCTTGCCGAGAACGAGTATGGTACCGGTCTCTTCCATATTATGAGGCTTGAGAAATACTATAGAGCCGGGACTTTCCTCACCGAAGCTCTCACTATTGAAGCTCTTGAGGCACTGAAGAAGCCAATAGCAGAGGAGAAACCTTTTTATCTATATATGTCGCATTATGCAATCCATGCTCCCTATCAGAACAATGCAGACAAGCGATTTATCTCAAATTATATGGATGTCGATGGGCAGGGGAAGTTTGACCCGTTCATCGGCGAACGCTTAAACGAAAACGAAATCAATCATGCAGCTCTAATAGAGGGTATGGACAAAAGTCTTGGAAATATTCTCGACTTTCTTGAGGCTAATCCGAAAGTCATGAAAAACACCATCGTGATGTTTATGTCGGACAACGGAGGACAGAGTGTCGGTCCTAGGCAGGGACGTATCAATCGTGACCAAAACTATCCTGCGCGTGCTGGTAAGGGATCGGCTTACGAGGGTGGTGTGCATGAGCCTATGATGGTCTACTGGCCGGGCGTAACAAAAGGAAGCACTGTAAACGATAACCGTGTGATTATAGAGGATTTCTATCCCACTATACTTGAGATGGCGGGAATTAAGGGTTACAAAACTGTTCAAAAGATTGATGGCAAGAGTTTCGTAGATCTATTGAAGAAGCCGTCGAAAAAATGCGATCGCGTGGCTGTATGGCACTATCCTAATCGGTGGGGTGAGACAACCGACAAATCTGAAGGTTATGGTGCATATTCGTCAATAATGAAAGGTGATTATCATTTAATATATTTTTGGGAAAATCAAGAACATCGACTCTATAACATAAGGGAAGATATAGGTAAACAGAACAATCTTGCTGCTGTAATGCCCGAACTTGTAGAGTTGCTTTCCAAAGAACTTACAGATTCTTTGAAAGGTTACGATGCGCAATGTCCGAGACTGAAGGCAACAGGCGAACTTGTAGCGTGGCCATTTAAAGTAACAACAATCGGTAAAAGCATCAAGAAATGAGAAGTAATTTGAAAGGGATAGGATTCACACTGTGTATGATGTTTACAATCTTGGGATAGGCGCAGAATCGAGCAAATGTCTCAACGCCCGTGGAGTTTCCGGCTGTTGACAAGCAGATCGTAATTTCCGACAAAATTCAGCCATTGACCGCTGACAATATATTTAGTGATTCATTATATTACAACTGGTGTAGTTCGATAATAAAGGGGGATGACGGCAAATATCACTTGTTTTATTCGCGATGGAAGCGCGATTACACCTTCTATGGATGGCTGACACATTCGACAGTTGCACATGCAGTGTCCGACAATCCTGTAGGTCCTTATAAATATGTGAGAACCGTGCTAGACTTTACCAAGGATGAGTAGGTATCGGGTGATATGCTAACAGCCCATAATCCTAAGATTAAATGTTTCAATGGTAAATATTGCCTGTATTTCTGTAGTACTCACGTTGATCGTGAAATGTCGGACAAGGAACTTTACGAAACAAGCCATACAGGTTACGGACACAAAAACTGGATACCTCTGAGAAATAACCAGCGCACTTTTGTGGCCTCTAGCAATGATATAAACGGCTCCTTTACGTTCGAGAAGACTCCTATTCTTGAGCCTGTCGGGTTAATTTCAAAACTTGTGGTTAATCCAGCTATCGCACAGGGTAAGGACGGACGTTATTATCTGATAGTGAAAGGTGACAAGCCGGGAACCACTCAACTCAATCAGGTTATAGCTGTATCAGATTATCCCGATCGTGGATTCGTGATACAGCTTCGACCCGTAATTCAGGATTGGAATACGGAAGATATGTCAATGTGGTGGGACGAACCGACGCAGAAATTTTATGCTGTCTTCCATGCCTGTACCTACCTCGGAATGATGACATCCTCTGACGGTGAAAAATGGGAGAAGGCGGTCGACTTTGAAGTGATGAAGAAACGTATTCCTCTTGCTGATGGCGACACCATCGTACCTGACAGGCTGGAGCGTCCGTTTGTTTTCATCGAGGATGCAAAGCCGCGTGTGTTTTCATCTGCCGTAAAGAAGGGCAATGATGCCTATATTGTGTTTATGCCATTGAAAAATCATTAATGAGTCTTTCTGATTTGCAACAGATAAATGTGAATAAATTATTATACTACTTGATAAATATGAATAAATTCTTGACCTTGTTATTATACTTTGTCCTGACACTGGACGCACAGGCACAAAAGTCGGAAGAATATTACGTGAAACACGTTGTATTTCCTCAAAACGCTACGCTCGAACAGAAAGTGAATATGGTTGCGCGCCTTGTGCCCACTCCTCAACAGTATACCTGGCAGCAAATGGAGCTGACTGCTTTTCTCCATTTCGGTATCAACACCTTTACCGGACGCGAATGGGGAGATGGAAAAGAAAGTCCCACCGTCTTTAATCCCACCGAACTGGATGCTGAGCAATGGGTGAGTACCCTCAAAGATACCGGTTTTGAAATGGTACTTCTCACCGCAAAGCATCACGATGGTTTCTGTCTTTGGCCAACAGCTACTACGGCATATTCCGTCGCTTCTTGTCCTTGGAAGAATGGACAGGGGGATGTTGTAAAGGAACTCCGAAAAGCCTGCGATAAATACGATATGAAATTCGGTGTTTATCTTTCTCCTTGGGATCGCAATGCGGAATGCTATGGAGACTATTCTCGTTACAATGAGTTTTTTATCAGTCAGTTGACTGAGCTACTTACTAATTACGGCGAAGTACATGAAGTATGGTTCGACGGTGCGAACGGAGAAGGTCCGAACGGAAAGAAACAAGTATATGACTGGGATGCCTTCTATAAAACCATTCAACGCTTGCAACCTAAAGCTGTGATGGCTATCATGGAGGATGATATTCGTTGGGTAGGAAATGAAAGAGGACTGGGACGCGAGACAGAATGGAATGCCACTGTACTGACTCCCGGAGTGTATGCCCGTTCGGAAGTCAACAACAATAGACTGGATATATCCTGTCAGGCGAAAGATTTAGAAAGCCGTAACATTTTAGAGAAAGCTACAGAATTGTTCTGGTATCCTTCGGAGGTAGATGTTTTCATCCGTCCAGGGTGGTTCTATCATGCGGAAGAAGATACAAAGGTGAAATCTTTGAAACATTTATCCGATATTTATTTTCAGTCGGTAGGATACAATTCTGTACTTTTATTGAATATCCCTCCTGATCGTAAAGGCTTGATCAATGAAGCGGATGTGAATCGATTGAAAGAATTTGCAGCGTATCGCTGGCAGGCCTTTGCTGACAATCGGGTGAAAAAAGGAAAAAAAAGCTGGAGTGCCGCTCCGGGTAGTGAAGCCGTTTATACTTTGAAATCTGAATCGGAAATCAATGTTGTGATGCTTCAGGAGGATATCATGAAAGGACAGAGAGTGGAGGCTTTCACCGTTGAGGCACTGACGGATGACGGTTGGAAAGAAGTTGGCAAAGGTACCACAATCGGATACAAGCGTATGCTGCGTTTTCCGACGGTAAAAGTCAGTCGGTTGCGGTTGAAAATTGATGAATGCCGCCTGAACGCTCACATCAATCAAGTGGGTGCTTATTATGCGGCTCCTTTGCAGGAAAGGGTAGAGGGTGAGAACTGGAATAATTTGCCTCGTGTCGGTTGGAAGCAAGTAGCTGCTTCGCCGTTGACGATTGATTTGGGCAAATCGGTGGCGTTGACCAGCTTTACATATGCTCCGTTCAAAGAGGAAGCAAAGCCGACTATGGCTTTCCGTTATAAATTCTTTGTGAGTATGGATGGTAAATATTGGAAAGAAATCCCGATCCATGGAGAGTTCAGTAACATTATGCACAATCCGTTGCCGCAGACGATTGCTTTTGATCAGAAAGTAGAAGCGCGATATATTAAACTGGAGGCTACTACGCCTACTGCCACAGTTGCAAAAGTAGCAATGAATGAAATAGGAGTGGTCGTGAGTCCTTGATGAAAGATATCACTCGATATGAATTTCATTTTTATATAAATTAGTTGCACTACACCCAGGTGTAGTGCAACTAATTTTGCCTATATTTTTTCACACAGCGGCACAAACAAGCGTATGGATATACTCAAAACCTAATCAAGAGATATAAGTAAAGCTTTAATTCAAAATCCTATTTTAGTATTATTTTCTTGGAATTGATGGTATAATGAAGGTAAGTATTAAATAAATTTATTATTTTTGCCAACTACCTTAAAACAATGGTTCGTTATAAAACAAAATAAATACCTGATAATCAAGAAAATAACCGTCGAAAAAATTGGATAATTCGCTGATATTCAGTAACTTTAAGGATTTACCACAATCTGAGAAGTTATGTCAACCAACGAATATCCAAATACTAAATATCTTATTATCAGTGTATTGAAATCATACAGCTTTTCAAGTCTTAAAGAAGTCCGAAAACAGTTTATCTTAAATGTCCTTTTGTGCTTTTTGAGCATCAAAGGTAAAATAGATTTCTTACAACTCTCTCGATTTTCCGAACATTGCGAGCAGTATTTCCGGATTAACTTCGAGAATAAGTTCAATTTTCAAAACTTCAATCTTATGCTTGTGGCAGGGCAAAAGATTAAAGAATGTATTGTTGCCTTTGATCCCAGTTACATTCCCAAGAGTGGGAAACAAACTTTTGGAATCGGGCGTTATTGGTCAGGCTGTGCCAAACAAGCCAAATGGGGGTTGGACATTTGCGGTTT